>JBJFHS010000102.1:0-4114 GCA_051893885.1 Eubacteriales bacterium | reverse complement strand
ATCTTAACCATTTTTTCCTCCGAAATTTAACTTTTTTAAATTTAATTTATATAAAAATCCGCTGTTTTACTTTATTAAAACGGGATTTTCATGCGTTTTTTGGCTTTCTTTCCGCCGTACTGTGCCGTGAGCTGCTTTATCATTTTGTTCATCTGGTCGTACTGGCGGAGCAGCTTGTTTACTTCTTCAACTGTAGTGCCGCTGCCGTTTGCGATTCTTTTCCGCCTTGAACCGTTGATTACACTCGGTTTTTCGCGCTCCTCCTCGGTCATTGCGAGAATTATCGCTTCGGTGTGGGCCATTGCTTTTTCGTCGACCTTTGCATCCTTGAGCGCGCCGGGCTTGACTCCGGGAATCATCGCGGCAATCTGTTCGATGTCACCCATGTTTTTGATCTGACGGAACTGCTCGAGGTAGTCGTTTAAGGTGAAAGAATTCTCTCTCAGCTTTTTTTCAAGCTCCGCGGCTTTCTTGTCGTCAAATGACTGCTGGGCTTTCTCGATGAGAGTCAAAACGTCTCCCATTCCGAGTATGCGCGAAGCCATTCTGTCGGGGTAGAAGGGTTCGATTGCGTCGAGCTTTTCGCCTGTTCCGATGAATTTTATCGGCTTTCCGGTGACATATCTGATTGACAGAGCCGCGCCGCCGCGTGTATCTCCGTCGAGCTTTGAGAGGAGCACGCCGGTGATGTCGAGCTGGTCATTGAACGAGGTTGCTACGTTTACCGCGTCCTGGCCGGTCATTGCGTCGACGACGAGGATTATTTCCGTAGGGTTTGTGGCTTCCTTGATTGCACACAGCTCGTTCATCAGCACCTCGTCGACGTGAAGTCTGCCCGCCGTGTCGATGAAAACCATGTCGTGACCGTGTTTTATCGCGTGTGCTACTCCGGCTTTTGCTATATCAACGGGATTTGAGAGCCCCATGTCGAACACGGGAACGTCAATCTGGCTTCCGACTACCTTTAACTGGTCGATAGCCGCCGGACGATATACGTCGCAGGCTACGAGGAGGGGACGTTTGCCCTGTTTTTTGTACATACCTGCGAGCTTTGCGGAATGTGTGGTTTTGCCCGAGCCCTGAAGACCAACCATCATGACGACTGTCGGAGGTCGGGATGAAATCTGAAGCTTTGAGTTTGCCTCGCCCATGAGGTTGATAAGCTCCTCGTGGACGATTTTTATAATCTGCTGAGCGGGGAGAAGGCTTTCAAGTACATCCGCACCGACAGCGCGTTCCGTAACGGTTTTGACAAAATCACGGACGACTTTGAAGTTTACATCGGCTTCAAGAAGTGCGAGCTTGACTTCCCGCATACCTTCTTTTACGTCGGCTTCGGTAAGCTTACCTTTGTTTTTGAACTTCTTGAAGGCGTTTTCGAGCTTTTCGGCTAAATTATCGAACATTTAATACTCCATTATCGAGCGTTTCAGGTTTTGAACTCATTCAGGGAACTTATTACGCAATTCAGTTTCTGCTTTACCGCGCCGTCGAGAGAGGGAAGGGATACGAGTTTTTCGAGCTCCTCTGCGGCTGATGATATTATCCGGTTTTTCTTTGCCAGCATCAGCTTTTCGTCGAGGGCGTAGATTTCCTCTTCGCTTTTTTTGATTGAATCTCTCACACCCTGACGTGAAATTCCGGTGATTTCGGATATTTCGGCGAGGGAATAATCGTCGTTATAGTAATATTCGAGGATTTCGCGTTTTCTGTCGGACAGGAGAGAGCCGTAGGTGTCGAGCAGAATCGAAAATTTCATATTCTTTTCAAACATACGTCTGCCTCCGGAATGGTGTAAAGCAAAATACTTTACAGAGTATATCACACCGCTGTCGTTTTGTCAAGAACTTTTTCCGAAAAAATATAGACAAAGTGAAAAAATTAAGCTATAATGTGCGATAGCTGATTTTTTATTATCTCAGGAGAATTGTAATGGACGCAAAAATTGTCAGAGAACCTACAAAGGAAGAGCTTGACTGCATGGTCACCGCGGCTTTCCCGGATTCGGACGGATACAGTGTGAAAATGCTCAAGGGCGGACTTTTCAACACGAGCTACCTGCTTGAAGTGAACGGAAAAAAATATGTGCTCAGAGTCGGTCCTGTGCGCCGCGAGCTGCTTCTGCCATATGAGCACTATCTGATGGACGCCGAAGCATGGGCATACCGCGAGCTCGGCAAAATCGGAATACCCACGTCGGTCGTTGTCCACATAGACACATCAAAAAAACTGCTCGACAGAGATTTTATGATTGTCGAATATATAGAATCCCGAGGAATGAACACCGCACAGTGGAGCGAGGAGGAGAGCAATTCGGTCTACAGAGAGGTCGGAGCTTACGCAAGGCGCATGACGGAGATTACGGGAGACAAATTCGGACGTGTGGGCTTTATCCTTCGCGGAGAGGGATACGACACATGGAGCGAATACATAAAAGCCGAGCTGAGCCAGTGGGCGGATTCGATTCGCAGAAATACGACGGATTATTACACTGAAGACGAGCTGTGCCGTATCGTTGCGATTGCGGATAAGTATAAAGATATTCTCGACGATATCAAAACGCCGCGGTTCAACCACTGTGACCTTTGGACGCTCAACGTGCTGATTCCCGAAAACGGAGAGGCAAAGGTTGCGGCGATAATCGACCCGGACAGATGCTGCATGGGGGACCCAGACTATGAACTGTCGAGCGGCTGGATGATGAACAACGCCTTTTACGAGGGATACGGCAGATACATTTCTGACGACGAACGCACAAACATCAGAACAGATATATACAGAATGATGTTTCTGATTCTGAACGGATATTTCATGTGGGTTGAATACGACGACAAAAAACCTTCCTTCGGCGACAAAGAGGGCGGAATGAAATATCTTGTGAAGCTCGAAAACCTGAAATAAGAAATTCAGTAAAGATTAAATTGAAAAAAACTGAAAAAATATTCACTGAACTCTTGACAATTCCGACATCGTGTGATAAAATATTCAAAAATAAAACAAAAGGAATTAATAAAATGCTAACATATAATTTCGCATACTATTATTATTACTATTACCGCAGATTAGGGTAATAGTGATTTGTGATGCGAAAATATATAAAGAATTTTATATACCGCACGGAATCACAGTCTGTGCGGTTTTTGTTTTAGTACAGGGAAGAAGGCGGGAAGGACATAGTATTTTATTTTAACACCACAGGAAAACCAAAAAACAAATCAAAAAAGCTGCTTGTTCAGCGGAACGGAAGAAAAAATGCTTGTTAAAATTCTATTTTTAGTTATCTTCTTCGCAATTATGATTACGGTCGGCTTCCTCTGCAGGAAGAAAAGCGACAGTGTAAACGGATTCGTCCTCGGCGGCAGAAATGTCGGACCGTGGCTCACCGCATTCGCATACGGCACATCGTATTTCTCGGCGGTTATTTTCATAGGCTATGCCGGACAGTTCGGATGGAAATACGGTATATCGTCCACGTGGGTCGGTATCGGAAACGCGCTTATCGGTTCGCTTCTCGCATGGGTAATTCTCGGCAGAAGAACCCGCCTTATGACACAGCATCTCTCCTCGGCTACAATGCCCGAATTTTTCTCAAACCGCTTCAAATCCCCCTCGATGAAGCTGATAGCATCGGCTATAGTCTTCGTATTTCTGATTCCCTACACCGCATCCCTCTACAACGGTCTCTCCCGTCTGTTTGAGTCCGCTTTCGGCATAGACTATATGTGGTGCGTCATCATCATGAGTATCTTCACCGGAATTTATGTTATCGCCGGCGGATACATGGCGACCGCGGTGAACGACTTCATTCAGGGCATAGTAATGCTCGCCGGAATCGTCATCGTTATCGCAGCGGTGCTCAACCAGAACGGCGGATTCATGGAGGCAATGCGCACGCTCTCCGGAATCACCGCGGATTCAAATCCCGAGCTGAACGGCGCGTTTGTGTCCTTCCTCGGCCCTGACCCGCTCGCACTGTTCGGAGTAGTTATCCTGACCTCACTCGGCACATGGGGACTTCCCCAGATGGTCGGCAAGTTCTACGCAATCAAGAACGAGTCCGCTATCTCAAAGGGAACTCTCATCTCCACCTTCTTCGCGCTGGTTGTGGCGGGCG
>JBJFHS010000101.1:0-4144 GCA_051893885.1 Eubacteriales bacterium | reverse complement strand
GACATGAACCACCCCTTTTGAAGTTCTTGCCAAGCTTCTTACAAGAAGCGTCCCCGTCTCCCCTCCGTCCCCCATACCGCCAGATTTCCCCAGCCCACCCGGATATTACCGGTTAAAAAACTGCTTGGATTGTGGTATAATGTGAGCGTGCCCCATGAATGATTTTTCCACACAAACAAAAAACAAGACAAAACGGAGGAAAAATGAAAAAGATATTGAGAATTCTAATGCTGTCGGTGATGTCGGCGGCGCTGGCGTCAGTCACACAGAGAGCGGGAGCCGCTGAGCCGAGCTTTGAGACGGAAAACATCGTCGGAGGAAACGAGTACGAAATCGTCGTCGACGGATATCCATACGACGGAGAGGTCATTCACGTCTCTGACAGCGCGTACGTCGCCCTGAGAGAGTTTTCGTGCATGGCGGACAACGCGGTGGTCAGCTGGGACGAGGACACATCTGAGGCATACGTCAGAACCGATTCGCTCGAGCTGCGTGCGGAGGAGGACTCGTATTACATCGACGCCAACGGCAGGATCCTCTGGTGCGAGGAGGGCCTGTTCACATACGACGGAAAAATGTACGTCCCGCTGCGCCAGATTGCCGAGGCTTTCGGGTTCGAGACGTATTACAGCAGCCGCGACCATAAAACATACCTCACAAGGGTCTCCTCAGCCATCGAGCCGGACGACGAATTCTACGACGAGGAAGACCTCTACTGGCTGTCGAAGATAATCTACGCGGAATCGGGCGGCGAGTCCTTCCTCGGAAAGCTGGCGGTCGGAAGCGTCGTCCTCAACCGGGTTGACTCAAGCGACTTCCCCTCAACCGTTTACGACGTTATTTTCGACAAAAAGCACGGAGTCCAGTTCACTCCCACGGTAAACGGCGCTATCGAAAAGGACCCCGACGAGGACTCGGTTGCCGCCGCGAAAATCTGCCTCGAGGACACACGGCTCTCCGACGACATTCTGTACTTCTTAAACGAAGAAATCGCGACGAGCTTCTGGATAGTCGAAAACTGCACTTACGTTATGACTATCGGCTGTCACGACTTCTACACCGAATAAATTGCTTTGTGAAATTATTTCTTCAAACCCGTTAAATCGAGTCCGTCAACGCGCTTTTTGATTTTTCTCACGTCCGAGACCATCTTTAAAGTGTCGCTGACGAGGTGAATTTTCGACTCGCGGTGGTTGATGACACGAACGGGGAACTCGCGAATCGAATAGCCGAGCTTTTCCGCAATCATCAGAGCCTCAAAGTCGAACGCCCAGCCGTTTACGGTGCAAAGCGAAAAAATCTCTCGCGCTGCTCCACGGCTGAATATCTTTATCCCGCTCTGCGAGTCGCTGTGTGAAAATCCCGCACTTTTTGACAGCAGCAGAATAAACGCCTTCGACGCCAGCTTCCGCATAAACGTGTACCCGCTGTAGCCGTCCCTGTGTATCGCGCGCGAGCCTATCATAACGGCAGAGGTGCTGTCCTTATCATAGACCTCTCTCTCGGCGCGGAACATTTCGACAACGGAATCAACGCCGTAAGCGAGGTCGCAGTCGGTGAACAGAACAAAATCTCCCTCTGCCGCAAGCATACCCCGCCTGACAGCTCCCCCCTTGCCCTCGTTTTTTGGAGAGGTTATAACCCTCACTTCACCTGACTCAAGCGCATGGGAGGCGGCAAATTCCCTCACCGCGTCGCCGCAGCCGTCAGTCGAGCCGTCGTCGGAAAAAATAATTTCATATTCATACGATTCAGCCATAGCGTCCCGCTCAAGCCGCTTTATCAGTGATGCGGCACATCCGGCGGCTATGGCTTTTTCGTTGTACATCGGTATAATTACGGATAGCTTCATTTTGCAAGTCTGAAAATCGTGTAATTCACATCGACGGTGACTGTAAGCTCGCCGTGTGAAAATAAGCGGTTTTTGCCCTCCTCGGTAGTTTTATAGTAAAATGGGGTCATCATAAACAGGTTTTTAATGTCCTCGGGCGAAGTCAGGCGCGCTTTGTATGCGAGCTCCTCGGACGAGACAAGCGAAAATCTTCCGTCGGGGGCGGGCAGTGAGTCGGAAGTGACAACGCTGTCGTAGATGAGGCTGCGCATTTCAATCAGGTGGTTTTTGCCGGAGGAGACCACAAGGAGCATTGAATCGGCCGATTTTTTTAGTACGCGGCAGACCTCGTCCCACGGAATCGGCGCGAACATACTCAGGCAAACGTCAGCTGAGGAGTCGGCTATCGGCAGGGAGAAAATATTCGCCGGAATGAAGTAAAGTGAACTGCTGCTGTTACAGCTACTGAAGCTGTTTTTCGGCGAAAGAGATGCCGCGCGGGACTTTTTCATTCCGCACTCGGAGGCGTATTTTGAAGCGTCAAACCCGACGGAGAGGACGTCAAAGCCGCTTTTGATTAGCTCCGCCGTGCACATAAGAGTGTGGTGACCTTCGCCCGCGCCCATGTCGACAAGTGTAACGGGTGAGTCCGGCGAAAGGTGACGTGCAATCAGCTCCGCGGCCTTCTGGCTTATCCTGTCGTAATATCCGCGCGAGAGGAATGAAACACGGGCTTTTACCATGTCGTGCTCGTCCCCGGTGTGCGCGTTTTTGCCCTTTCCTGGTGGGAGCAGGTTCACGTATCCGCTTTTTGCAATGTCAAAGGTGTGGCCGAGTGGGCATTTGAGCGAACCTCCATCCCTATGAAGCGGGGCAGAGCAGTTCGGGCAGGTGAGTATATCTAAAATATCGGTCATTTTTTCCTCGTAATATCGGTCAATTCAGTCTACAATTGTCTTGATGAGCTTTGCGTGCAGGGCGTATCTCGCGGTGAGTGCACCGTTTGTGCAGGTCGAAAGGGTCAGGATTCTGTCGTTTCCTGTAAACTCGACTTCTTTTTCAATCTTGGAGTTGCCGCTCACCTCATTCGCAAATTCGATGAAGTCGTCGGCGGAGGTAAAGCCGGTGCGGAAATACTGGTAGTCGTATCGGGTGTCGTAAATCGAAAACGGCTCGTAGTAGAAAATTCCGTCCATTGTGTAAATCACGATGTAAAGGCTGTTGAAATTCTTTTCGTCCTTGAATTTCTCCACGTCGTGGAACATGGCGCCGCTTGTGATATTGTGTCCGTATATTACAGTGTTATAGTTTTTGGTTATGGACGTGTTGTTGCGGTAATCGACAAAGATAGAGCCGATCGGGAGGTAGTCACCGGTGTAGGCGTGGTTGAGGTAATAGTCGTTGTCCTCTCCCTGTACGAGAGGGTAGTTGATGTTCGTGCCCTCGACCGTTATCCAGCCGTAGAGGTCGGGGTTTTTCTGAGCGAGAGAGGACAGCTTTGCGCGCACCATTTCAAGCTCCTCGTTGTACTCCTTTTTGCTGATTTCCTCCCCGGTTTCGGCCGAGCTTTCGATTCCGTTAAGCGTGTCGCTCATGCTTATCATCGCGGTGTTTTCGCTGTCCTCGCTCAGGTAGGGGACCTCGCCGTCCTCAGGTCTGAAAGCAGCCGCCGCGTCGACCGAAAAGCCGTCGGAGAAGAATTCCGCCTCAAGCTGAGCGTAGATTTCCTCGCCCTTCTGCTTGTCGATGAGGTTCTGCACGAGCATTATGCAGCTGACGACGAACATCCCCAGAAAAAATACGAAAATTATCCGCCTCATCCACTCGAGCACGGGCAGGTCCTTTTTCTTTGCGGCGGTTTCGTTCAGCTCGATGTCGTCCTCACTCAGCTCGTCAAGTGAATTGATGAACTCGCCGGAGCGAAAATCCTCGTCGGAATCGGAGCAGTCGAGCGAAAAATCGTCCGTATTGTTTTCGGTTTCGTCTTCTTTTATTTTGAACAGTTGGAATTTTTTCATTTAAGTACCGCTTGCATGGATTATTTTGATTTTTCTTTACATTACAACAATATTATAACTCAAATTTCAAACTATTCAATAGTATGCGGTGAGAATTATCCGATTTTTAATTGACTTTTTACATTTAATTCGGCGGAGTAAAAAAATATTTGTCTTTTGCGGGGAAAAATTTAAAAATACTATGGACAAATCCGGTTTTCGGTGGTATAATACAGGTTGTAAATGGAAGCATAGCTCAGCTGGTCAGAGCGTTCGGTTCACATCCGAGAGGTCTTGGGTTCGAGCCCCAATGTTT
>JBJFHS010000100.1:0-16621 GCA_051893885.1 Eubacteriales bacterium | reverse complement strand
GCGAAAAGAGAGAAATACCACATAATCTTCCTCGACCCGCCGTACAATTCGGGACTTCTGCCGGCTTCACTCAAGGCACTGCATGAGGCCGAGCTTTTTGCACCGGGTGCGTACATCATCTGCGAGACCGACTGCGACCTCCCCGTGAAGGCTACGCGTCTGCGCAAGGATGAGGACATCGCGGCGGAATACGTGCTCAAAGATGTGTTCGGCGGAAGCGAGAGCCTGAGAGACAAGTATGAAGTGCTGCGCTCTGCCCTTTACGGACGCACGAGAATCACGCTGCTGACTCCGGCAAAGGCTGACTCTGCAACTGACGGAGATGCAGAATGAGACGCGCGATAATCACGGGCAGCTTTGATCCGGTGACGTCGGGACATCTCGACCTGATTTCGCGCTCCGCGGATATGTTCGACGAGGTCTGGGCGGTGATAGTGCTGAACACCGAAAAAAAGAGCGGCGCGTTCTCACCAGACGAGAGGCTCACCCTGCTGAAAACCGCGATAGGCGAGCTTCATCGGGACAACGTTCACGCGGACGTTTTCATCGGGCTGACGTCGGATTTCGCTCACAAGGTCGGGGCGAATTTCATCGTACGGGGAGCCCGCAACGCCACTGATTTCGACTACGAATACAATCTCTCGCTGATAATGAAGCGGTTTGATCCGGCATTCGAGACAGTCATTCTCCCCTCACGACCAAATCTGGCGGCGATTTCCTCCACGTACGTGCGCGAGCTGCTCAAATACGGCTGCGACATAGGCGACGCTGTTCCCTCCTCCTGCCGCGATATGATGCGTGAGATGTACAAAAAATAATATTCGGCTTGAAAACTGTTGAGACGCGGATGCATCTTTTAGGTTTACTTCATCACCTTAAAGAACATCCGCGTCTCAGCTGTTTAAAATCTTATTTTTTATATTTTTTTTGGAAAACCGCAAACATTTCCGCTTTTTCTCTCACTTTATTGATGAAAGTACTTTCAAGTGAAAATCAAAGGAGAGCCGCCGATGCCGAACGACGACATAATCGAAGAATACGCGAAAAAAATCTACGGCTTCGCTTATTCAAAAACCTCGAATCCATACGATGCAGACGACCTGTCGCAGGAGATACTGTTCGAGCTGTGCAAATCCGATTTTTCAGGCAGGAATATCGCCTCAACAGACGCCTACATATACTCGGTGTGCCGGTATACCTACGCGAAAATGATAAGGCAGCGGAAGCGTGACGGACTTTTCTGCGAATACGTCGGCGAAGAAGCTCTCCCGGACATCGCGGAAGAATCTGACAGCGGGATAAGCGAGGAAATTTTCGATAAGCTGCGGCGTGAAATCATGTATCTCGGCAAAACCCGGCGCGAGGCAATGATACTTTACTGGTACGAGGGCAAAAGCGGCGAAGAAATCTCGTCCCTTCTCGGAATCACTCCTTCGTGCGTGAGGTGGCATCTCCACAAGGCTAAAAACGAATTAAAGGAGAGAATGAAAATGGAAGTCAGCGAAAACGCAAAAATTTATCAGCCAATTCGGCTCAGTGTCGGAATCCACGGAATGGAGGACAACAGCATCGTCAAAAATCTCGCGACCGATATACTAATGCAGAACATTGCATATGTATGCGCGGGAAAGGCGTTGACGGTAAGCGAAATCTCACGCACACTCGGGGTCGCCGCCGTGTATCTCGAAGACAAGCTGGATGGGCTATGCTCAATGGAGTACATGAAAAAGTCCGCTCAGGGAAAGTATTCGACGAATTTTTTCATCCGAACAGCGGAATACCAGATCAATGAAGCAAAATACCGCCTCGAGAACACTCCTTCGATAGCCGACGCATATTATAACGTGGTTTCCTCCGCGATGGGCGAGATAAAAGGCGCGGGATTTGCCGGCGAAGTCAGCGATGATGTTCTGCTTTGGGATATGCTTTTGTACTTCATGATGCGTGAGGTTGCCAAAAGCGACAGCTGCATGATACGTCAGCTTAAGCTCGAGCATGGCGCACCTATGAGACCCGACGGGACAAAACATTGGGTACGCGCCGCGCTGCCGATGGATACGGTTCTTCCGCTTATAAATGACGGCAACCTCCGCGATTTTTACCAAAACTCCAGCGTAAGCAACATTCAAAGATTGTGCATCACGCCGATAAATGTTGAATTATATCAACTGAACGCGCCACTCATCGGAGAATACCGCACTGTTGGAACGGAAGATATTTCGGCACTTAAGAGAGTCCGCGAGCTGATTCTGTCAGGTGACGAGCCCACCGATTACGAAAAAAGCGTCATCGCGGGACTTATCGAAAAGGGCTATGCTGCACGTGAAAACGGCGTTCTCAGCCTCAGAATACCGTATTTCAGCGAGAACCGAATCAAAAAGGTCAACGAAATCCTCGATTATTACGCGGAAAAGCTGCTTGACAGAAGCCGGATCGAAGAAATTTTTGCCGGATACGCCTCATACATTGAAAATTTTATCCCGCCGTATGTCAGCGAAAACGAGCGAAATCACTATAAAACGAGCTTTTCCCCCTACACCGCCGTGCTTTATACACTCGTGAAGTCGTCTCGGCTTAAATTACCGGATGAGGCGGAGAAAAAATACGTCTGCACAGTGATGTACGATTTCTGAAGCGGCATCCGCAGGCGGTAATCTGCATAACCCGGCTCAAAAAAATCTCCGCGATTTCATTGAAACTGCCCTTTGAATTGCCGGCGTTTTTTTGCTATAATATCAAAACAGAATAAACAGTGCGTAGCCGACTCGGTATAAATCCAGCTGAATCGGTCTGCGCACTTTTTTTACGGTATAATTTTTTCGGAGGCATGATATTTTATGGAAGAAAAACATACTAACTCTTTCCTTGAGACGGAAAAAATCGGTAAGCTGATGTGCCGATACGCTATTCCCTGCGTAATTTCACTTTTGGTGGCGGCGCTTTACAATATCGTCGACCAGATTTTCATAGCGAACGCCGACTATCTCGGTTCATACGGAAATGCCGCTAACACTGCCGTATTTCCCCTCACCGTTGTAGCTCTCGCGATAGCCGTTATGATAGGTGACGGTACCTGCGCGTTTGTAAGCATCAGCCTCGGTCAGAAGAATGCGGAAAAAGCTCACAGGAGCGTCGGCAACGCAATAGTAGTCTGTGTGGCGGCAAGCATTGTACTGACTGTAATTTACCTTGTATTTTCCACACCGATTCTGAATGCGTTCGGCGGAAACGTAAACGAGAAAACCTTTGAGTGCTCCAGGGAATATTTCTTCTGGATAACCCTCGGAATCCCGTTTTATATGTTCGGTCAGGCGCTCAACCCCATAATCCGTTCCGACGGAAGCCCCAAATTCGCAATGATCTCAACTCTCGGCGGCGCGGTGGTAAACATAATTCTCGACCCGATTTTCATATTTGTCTTCAAGTGGGGAATGATGGGCGCGGCTGTAGCTACTGTGCTCGGTCAGATCGTCACCGCAGTGCTCGCAATATGGTATCTTTTCAACACAAAGTCGGTAAAATTAAACAAGACGAGCTTCAGACTCAAACCCGAGCTGATATGCCGCTGTCTCGCACTCGGTATATGCAGCCTGCTTTCTCAGATTTCACTGGTCGCGGCAATGGCGGCAATCAACAACATGATACGCAAGTACGGAGCGCTTGACGAAATTTTCTCACAGACCGAATATGCCCAGATACCCATGGCGGTAGTCGGAATCGTAATGAAATTCTTCCAGATAGTCATCTCAATAGTCGTAGGAATGGCAGCCGGATGTATCCCGATTGTTGGATACAACGTTGGCGCTGACCGTTACGACAGGGCTAAAGGGCTGTTCACACGTCTGCTCTCTGCGGAATTCATCCTCGGTGTACTCGCACTGCTGGTCGTTGAGTTTCTGCCGAACCAGCTTATCATCCTCTTCGGTGCGAGAAACGAAAGCGTATATTACACCGAATTCGCAGTCAAGGCATTCCGCGTATATCTCTGTATG
Organism: Eubacteriales bacterium; assembly: GCA_051893885.1. Classification (GTDB taxonomy): domain Bacteria; phylum Bacillota; class Clostridia; order Oscillospirales; family CAG-272; genus UMGS1696. The sequence continues at coordinate 12,629 of JBJFHS010000100.1, read as the reverse complement.
CTGCCGCTTGCAACAGTGAACAAGGCGTCATTCATTTTCCTTCAGTCCCTCGGAAAGCCGTGGACCTCGACGTTCCTCTCAATGCTGCGTGAAATCGTGCTCGGCGTAGGTCTTGCCCTCCTGCTCCCCGTATTCTTCGGACTTGACGGCGTGCTTTACTCAATGCCTGCCGCAGACATTCTCACGTTTATAGCGTCACTTGTAATTATCATTATAACTTACAGGGGCTTCAATCGGGAAATAGCTAAAGCAAACAGATAAAGCGTGTTCTGACCGAGTTCCGGCTTGAATGAACGCAATACAAAAATCCCGCGCAGACACCGAAAAAAGGTGAAACTGTGCGGGAATTTTTTTAACTCAGCCAATATACTTGAAAATCTGAGACATATAGAACAGTCTTGGATCCACGCTGCCGCAGAAGGTGTAGTCGCTGTCGGTGAAAATGCCGTACTTGCAGAGATTGTACTTGCTGATGATAGAGCAGAGCGCATCCTTGTCGCCATATGCCTGACGGATGAGATCCGCATAGGAAACGCCGCCGATTGTAACGATTGTGGTGTCTCTGCGTTCGCCGTTGTCAGCAACCACCGCGTCGGAAACCTTGATTACCGGAATAAAAATACCTTCAGCGCTCTTGATCCAGCCGTTGATATATGAATAGCAGTCGTCTCTCCAGCAGTCGTACCACTTTGACACGTTGATGCAGTCATATACACCGTTGTATCCGCAGCTCCAGTATCCGTCACATACAGAATATTCGTATGGGCCGATGTAGATGAGAGCCTCGCCGGAGATTTTCGGGTTGGATTTGCTGTGTGCACGAACCACGACCGCGCCGTTTTTCTCAGCCGTGAGCTTGTGGGAAACCTGAGTGAGGGAGACCTTGCTTGAGCCCTTTACAACTGTGAGCTCGATGTCGTCGTAGGTCTTGCCGTCAGAGGCTGTGATGGTGAAGCCTGTGGTTTCGTCTACGTCAAGTCTCCACTCGTCGGGAACAACGTTGAGAGTCGGGTTGGTCTTTGTATTGCTCCACTTTTTAGAGACGCTGACGTGGAGCTTGAAGAACGGAACTCCGCCGGTGGTGTAGACATAAACGTCAGCCGAACCGTTTTTAGCAGCCACGAGAGTATCGCTGTAGTAGTCGTAATACACAACGTCGGGGTCTGTGGAGTAGAAGTAAGCGTTTTCGCAGAAGGTTTTCTCCTGACCCTCGGTCATATAGATATCGCAGGAATTTTCGCTGAAATACTCCTCAAGTGCTTTTTTAGCGTCGCCTGAGCTGTAATATTTCGCGCCCTTCAGACCGCAGGAGCCGGAGTAAACGGTTTTGATTGCGGGAGCTTTTACGCTTACGTACTTGTCGGTTTCCTCTGAAACAAAGATAGTTGACGGATTTTTGGGGTCTGCTACGCCGGATGCAGGTTTATACTCGGTTTTTGTTCCGACGAAAATCTGCTTTCCGCTGCTGCATACGGGTGTGACTGTTTTTTCTTCAGAGCTTACGATAACGGCTCCGCATCCCTCGTTTTTCCAGATATTTCCCGCCGACACCGAAGTTGCGGTCAGGGACATGACTGAAACAGCTGCAAGGAGCACGGAGATTCTCTTTATATTGTTTTTCATAATGCACCGTTCCTTTCAGAAAAGTTTAAATTCTTCCAAATACAAATTTATTATACAACAATCGAACTTACTTGTCAACAGTATCATTTATTAAAATATTCATCTATTTTCTCGTATTGATTTTGCGCCGGATTTATGCTATTATTAACGCAGAGAGAAAAAATTTCATGTGCCGGAGAGGTTCGGGGAGCTGCAGATGATTCAAAAAGCATATTACATAAATGTAAAGAACAAAAAAGACACAAAGCGGATAGCGGTATCGTGCGCAATGCCGGAAAATCCGCGGTTCATAGTCCAACTGCTCCACGGCGTATCCGAGAGATATACAAGGTATTCTGAGCTGATGTGGTACATTGCAGAAAACGGCGGGATCGCGGTGATGCACGACGGGCGCGGACACGGTCTTACGGCAGGAGACGGAGAACTCGGCTTTCCCGGAGAGTATTACGGCAGCGACGAGGTGCTGTTTGACGACATTGACGCGGTGTGTGCCTCCGTATTCCTCGGTGATGCAGGAATGAACGAATGTATGGAGAGCGAAATTGACGTGCGCGGCGGATTGCCCGAGGTCACACTTCCGAGATATCTGTTCGGCTTTTCGATGGGTGCGATGCAGGCGGCACTTTACGCGGGCAGAAACTCCGAAAAGCTGTCGGGATGCATCTTAGCCGGACTGCCGAAGCACGAGCCGTTTGTATCCCCCGCACTGTTTGGTCTGAGGCTGCTTTCCCTCATAACGGGTGAAGATTACTTCTCCGCATCGCTGAACAAAACCGCGTTCACAAGGTACAACAGGGGCTTCACACCCGAGCCCGAATCGGACGGCAGCTTTCTCTGGCTGTCAAGGGACATTATAAACCGCATCGCATTTTCCGCAGACCCGCTTTGCTTCCACAAAAATCCGATTATATTATATGAATATCTGCTGAGACTTGTTCGCGACGTGTACAGACCTTCCTCCTACGGCGCAAAAAGGAGAGATATGCCGATTCTGCTGATGGCCGGAGAACAAGACCCTGTTTCGGGAGGGGACAAAAACGTGCTTTACGCCGAAAAATTCCTCGGGGATATCGGATTTAAAAATGTTAAATCTCTTATGTACAAAAATATGCGCCACGAAATTTTTTATGACTTCGACCGCGAGCAGCCGATGAACGACCTGATTTCGTTTGTTTACGAAAGCCTCGACTCTGAGGAGGAAAGGATGAACAAAATCAAAGGCGAATACGCGAGCTGCTTTGAGCCGAAGGCATGACGGTTACATAAAAAATCCTCTTACCCAATTGAGCAAGAGGACTTTTTGTATTTTTAACGGTTTACGGCTGAGGTGTTACGGGTCGGATCAATGGGATGAATACGTGTCTCCACATCGGCAGATAACCCTCGATTTTTTCGGTCTTTGTCTCACCGGCTTTGTAGACGGTCTGCGTGCCGGAGATGAGATTCTTTTCGGTGATTACCGAGATTCTGCCCTCTCCGTAGGGGTTGGAGTAAATGCTGTCAGCGCTTACTGTTCCGCCGAGCTCGCTCACCATGTAGTTGATGAGGACCTGATTGTCTATCATCACGCAGTCAAGGAGAACCTCGTCGTCCTTGAACATGGTGTACCCGTCGCCGCCGTTCTTGAGCATATAGTTGTGGGAAGCGAGGGTGTATTCAGCCGCAGGGTCGATGGGGGTGCCGTTAATCATAACGTTCTTCACACGTCTGTCTCCGGCGACTTTTACAAATTCCTTCTTTTCGGTGAGGACTACTGAGGATGGAATTGTCGTGTCGATTTCGTATGTTATTCCGGAAACCTGCAAAAATCCGCCGGACTCGCCGCTGTACGGGTCTGATGAAGCGGACATTGCGCCGAGCTCAAGTGCGTCGAGGATATCCTGACCGGTGGTTCTGATAAGGCACGCCTCATTTCCGAACGGGTGAACGCTGATTATTTCGCCGTAGGTTATCTCGCCTTCTTCAATGTTCGCTCTGATTCCGCCGCCGTTTACAAACGCCACATCAGCTCCGAGGAGTGTGCGGTATGCGTCAGCGCAGAAGTCGCCGAGGTTTGTCTCGCGTGTGCGTACGATTCTCTTTCCGGTTTCGGGGTCGTTTACTGTAAATCTGACCTCGGTTTCGGCGACAACAGTCTCAACAAGCTCATTGAACTGCGCGGTGATTCCGTCGATGAACTCAAGTGCTTCTGCATCGTCTTCGGGAATTTCGGTGACAAGTGCAAATGACTCCTCTCCGCCGGATATTGTCATTTCACCGAGAGCGGCGAGCTTTGTTCCGGTTGAGCTGAGATATACCGCTTCGCCGTCCTTGTTTTCGACAGCTTCACATTCGATAGTGCTATGGGAGTGACCGTCGAGGACAACGTCAATGCCGGTAGTATTTCTGATCACCTCTTTGGAAGTCCACGGGGATGAGGATTCGTCGACACCGAGGTGAGCAAGGAGAATTATTTCGTCCGCTCCGTCTGCAGCTGCGGAGTCAACAGCGCTCTGTACTGCCGCGTAGAGCTCCTCGCCGTTTCCGCCTTCAGCAAACCCGTAGATGTACTCGCCGTCAGCGTTCTGGAAATATGTGGGAGTTGATTTTGTGAATGTCTCGGGTGTGCAGACTCCGATGAAAGCTATCTTCATTCCGCCGGCTTCGACGATTTTGTATGAATCGAGGACGCTCTCACCGGTTTCAAGGTCGACAAAGTTGCACGAGAGATAGGTGTATTCCGCTTCAGAGGCAATTTCAAGGAAATTATCCATGCCGAAGTCGAATTCATGGTTGCCGGGAACTGCGAAATCATAGCCGAGCTTTTCCATGACAGAGACTATGTACCTGCCGTTTGAGAGCGTACCGATCACGCCTCCCTGGATAGCGTCTCCGCAGTCAACTAAGATTACGGTTTTGCCCTCCGCTTCAAGCTCTGCTCTGCGCTGTGCTGCCGCTGCGTAGCCGAGAACACCGTCGTCTCTGAGGTAAGCGTTGTGTACGTCGTTTGTGTATAGCACAACAACCTCATTTTCCTCAGCCATAACCGCCGGAACAAGCGTCACGAGCATCATGACAGTGAGGACAACGGAAAGCACGGATCTGAGAGTAAGTTTCATCTTATTTCCTCCTTAATTATTTAAATTTGGGATTCTTTGGGTATTATAACATATCACAGCGAAAATGTCACTATAAAAACGGAAAATATTTTAATTTTTACTGCAATTTTACACAAAAATAATCCGCTCACGCAACAAAAAACAGCGCCCGTAAAAATATACAGACGCCGTTTGTTTTTTATCTGGGTCTATCAGTCGAGGTAAACCACCTTGTTGTCTCTCGATGACTCGTACGCCGCGTCGATCACTCTGATGCAGCGAAGAACCTCATTCGGCTTGACAAGAAGCTCCTCTTTTCCGTCGAGAACATTTTTGACGTTCTTGTAAATCGAGCCCCAGTCGGTGTCAAGTCCGCTGTCGTCCAGCTCGAGTGTCTCAAACGAGTCGATTCCTCTGATATTCTGCTTGCGGATGTACCAGTCGTTGTCGTTATAAGCCGGGCCATCGTTGATGTCGATGTGCTCCTTCGCGATTCTGCGGATTTTGACTGTCGGGTCGCCCATATTCTGCATTATTGCGCCGCCGCGGTCTCCTTCAACAACCCATCTCGGGAGAACAACGGGAGAATATGTCACAACCTCCATCTGCGCGATAAGGCCGTCGTCGAAATTGATGATCAGCTTTGAGTAGTCGTCAACTTCCTCGGAGGCAACAGTGCGGATGTCTGCATAGACCGACTTTACCTTTTTGTCGTTGTTGAGCCACAGAAGCTGGTCGAGCATATGTACGCCCCAGTCGGGAAGCATTCCGCCGCCGTGGTCCTTCATGCCTCTCCAGTTAAACATACATCCCGAGCCGTTTTCGTTCATTATGCGGGACTCTATTACGTAGGGCTTGCCGACATATCCCTCCTCGATCGCCTTTTTGATGATGCGGAAGTCGCGGTCAAAGCGTCTGTTCTGGTGGATAGTGAAGAATTTGCCGGTTTTTTCCGATGTCGCTATCATTTTTCTGACTTCGTCTGCGTTCATAGCGGCGGGCTTTTCACAGATAACGTTATATCCGTGCTCCATTGCAAGGCAGGCATAGCGCGCGTGGTGGTTGTTCGAGGTAGCGACAAGGACAAGGTCAAAGCTGCCGTCTGCGAGGAAGTCCTCAACGTTGTCGTAAGCCTTCATTCCGAGAGAAACGGCCTTTTCACGTCTCTCCTCGCGTACATCGAACACCGCAACGGGAGTGATTCCGATATCGCTTCTTTTCACGGTGCCATAATGGTATTCAGCCATTCCGCCGAAACCGATTATACCAAGCTTGTGTTCCATTTTTTCCTCCTGAAAAATTATGGTAAATTTATTTTACATTTGCGATATTCATCTGATATCGGCAAACGGTAATTCGGTAAGTCTTATATTGGTTGAGCCGTAGGGGATAAACTTCACGGTTTTCGTGTGCTCGTCGATTGGGGTAATCGAGCGGGGTTCATGGCGCGCGGTATTTCCGTAGCCGTCCTCATAGCCCCAGTCGATTTTGTAAACCGGCACCTCAAGCCATACGGGTGCGTCTTCGGGTTCAAATATGTATTCTCCCACCCGGTTTTCCTCGTGAACCCTGATTTCACCGCCGGCGAAAGCGTACTGCCATTCGGTCGTGGGTCTGTATTCCCAGTCGCAGTAGGGGAATTTTCTCTCGACGCCGTTTCTCTCGTATTCGAGCATGGTTTTTTCTTCGCCAATTTTGAGCGCGTAAACAAGAGGTCCGCGGCGGAGGCTGTACATACCCGTCGGGCGCAGTTCATATTCGGCTTTGAACTCCATCTCAAGGGTTACGACGGACTTTCCGCTCCATTTTCTGCTCAGGCTGACAGTTTCTCCGGGGGTTACTTCTTCGCCGTCAACCTTCGCGCTGTGTGCAGATGACGGAATTCTCAGCGTCAGGGTGAATTCGCATTCGTCCTCTGCGGTCACGATGTAGTTGACGACTCCGGTGAAGGGGTAGAGTGTGTCTGATTCGACCGTGACTTTCTTTCCGCCGAGCTCCGTAGTAACTACAGAAGGTGCGATTGCGCAGACCGCGATTTCATTCTCTCCTTTTACGAAAGTAGAAAGAGCGAATTTCGGGAAGCCCTGATTGAAGTTGGCGGTGCAGCAGCCGAAGTTCGGTTCAAGTCCGTAAACGCCCGATTCGCCGCTGTTTGTACGGTAGATGGGCTTTTTCATTCTGACTGCGGAAATCTGGTTCGTCTGCTGGCAGTACTGGTGTCCCCACATATCGGGAGTAACCGTTGCGGGAAGCGCGTTGAATGCGAGAGTTTCAAGGCGGTCAGCCCACTCAGTTCTGCCGGTGATGCCGAAGAGAACCTCGTATGAATACATCGCCTCTACCACGCCGCAGAGCTCCGTTCCCTGAATCGGTGAGAGTCCCGAGAGACATTCGTCACCTGTAAAATGACCGACCGCATTTCCGTGGTATTTGAAAAGGTACTCGAGAAGCTCCTCGGAGAAGCTGTCGTCACCCTCACCGTCCTCAAACAGCGAGTAAAGACCGCCCTCCTTGAGAGCCATGCCCATGTTCACGACGTGCGTATCCCACAGCCACTGGTTGATCGGAACTCTGTAGCGCGGGTTTTCTATGATTTTTTCGTAATCCGTGCCCTGTCTTTTCAGCTCGCGTCCGAGTTCGATAAGCCACTCCTCGGGGTAGATTTCGTACAGCGCGATAATCGGGATAAGGCACTCGAACCAGCGCGCCTGACCCCAGCCCATGAGCGGACAGGTCTTTATGTGTTCGGCTAAGTTTTTCAGCGAATTATACACAACACGCGGAATTCTCTCGTCGCCCGAGCAGTCGTAGTAAAGCATCAGCACCTTGTCGATGAGGAACAGCGCCCACATATCATAGTTTGCTCTCTCCTCCACGGTGCAGGGGCAGAGCCATCCGTCCTCGCACTGACCGGCGACAATCCCGTCTATATACTTCTTCGCGCGGCCTATCATGTCCTCGTCGTCAAGCAGGTATGCAAGCGGAACGAAGCCGTCGAGCCAGTACGGCACTCTCTCCCAGCCGTCGCAGTTTCCGCCTATCCACTTGCTGTCGCGGATATCGGGCCACATTTTATCGAGATTTCCCGACAGACCCTGTGCCTGAATCTCAAGCTGACGTCTTAGCCAGCCCGCAGGTTTGAGCTCGGCGGGAGTAAAGCTCTGATATTTTCTCATATGTACTCTCCTTCGTGAGATTTATTGTTGCTCCGATTGATTTTTTATAATTTTCAATGAATTTCAGTGAGGCTCTCTGCGAGTTCAATCACAACTCCGGCTGAATTTTCGGCGGATCTGGCAGCAAACGCGGGGTAATCCTCTATTGCGTCACCGTCGGCGCTGTCCGATATTGCTCGAACCACACAGTATGGGATATTGTTGACATAGCAGACCTGACCGACCGCCGCGCCCTCCATTTCACAGGCTATCGCGCCGAAGTTTTCCGTGATTCTTTTCTTTGTCCCGCTGTCTCCGACAAATCTGTCCCCCGTTGCGATAGTTCCGACGACTGTTTTCAGTCCGTGTGATGCGGCAATTCCAGCGATTTTCGCTCCAAGAACAGCCGAGGCGGGTATTTTTACGATATTTATGCCGGAAATCATGCCGATTGGGTCGCCCATTGCGGTGGTGTCCATGTCGTGCTGAACGGTGTCCGACGATATCGCGACGTCGCCGATTCCGAGCTCATGTGTCAGTGTTCCTGCGATGCCGGTGTTCACAATGCAGTCGGGCGAAAACTTTACCGCCATGACCTCAGCACACATCGCGGCGAACACCTTTCCGATTCCGCAGACCGCACAGACGACGTCGCTTTCCCCGATTTTTCCCGAGGTATAGCTGATTCCGCTGATGCATTCGGTCTTTGTCTCACGCATCGCTTCAATTATTTTTACCGCTTCCTTTTCCATCGCGGCGATTATTCCGATTTTCATTCAATTCCTCCAGATATTATCAATCAATCCGCATTTCGCTTCCGTCGGCGTCGGATGGCATTCTCCAGTCGCCTCTCGGTGAAAGCGCAACCGAGCCTACCTTGGGGCCGTCGGGGAGTGCGCTGCGCTTGAACTGCTGTGTGTAGAACCGGCGCAGGAACGTGTTCAGCCACTTTTTGATTGTCTCCTCGTCAAACTCACCCTCGAAAGCGGACTTTGCCTCGCGGAAAATCTTGTCCGGCGTCTCTCCCCATCTGACATAGTGATAGAGGAAGAAGTCGTGCAGGTCGTACGGTCCGACGATATCCTCGGTTTTCTGCGCAATTTCGCCGTCCTTTGCGGGGAGCAGCTCCGGGCTGACGGGTGTATCAAGCACGTCGCGCAGGACAGAGGCGAGGGATGCTTTGCCGCTCTCCTCAGCTTCGTCCGCAAAATACGAGACGATATGCCGCACGAGAGTTTTGGGCACGCTGGCATTGACGCCGTAGTTTGACATATGGTCTCCGTTGTACGTTGCCCATCCGAGTGCGAGCTCAGACAAATCCCCCGTACCGATAACAAGGCTGCCGTCGGCGTTTGCGATGTCCATGATTATCTGCGTTCTCTCCCTCGCCTGTGAATTCTCGTAAACCACGGAGAGGTCGTTCGGGTCGTGCCCGATATCGCGGAAATGTATGTCGACTGCCTCTTTTATGTCAATACAACGGAATGCGGTGCCGAGCTCGTTTGCCATGATTTCAGCGTTCGAGCGTGTTCTCGAAGTCGTGCCGAAGCAAGGCATGGTTACGGTTGTGATCGTCTTCCGGCTCATTCCGAGCATATCGACAGCCTTTGCGGTGACGAGAAGCGCGAGAGTTGAGTCAAGTCCGCCGGAGAGAGCCACAACGCATCCTTTTGCGTGGGAAGCGCGGATTCTCTTTGCAAGTCCGGACGCCTGAATATCAGTGATGCGGGAGCAGACCGCCTTTTTGTCCTCTTTTCCGCCCGGGATGAACGGTCTCGGCGCGATGATTCCGGTGATATCGGTTTCATTTATATTGAGAGAGAAGGTTTTGTATGTGTAATCGTTCGCTGTTTCGGGCTGCACGGTGTTCATTTTACGTCTGTCGTGTTCGAGGTGCGCGATGTCTGCAACCGCGGTGATGAGCGAATCCTTTCCGAATGGGAGTCGTTCCGAGATGATATTTCCGTTCTGCGCAATCATGGAGTGGCCCGAGAAAACTATATCCGTAGTCGATTCGGTCTCGCCGGCATCCGCATAGATGTAAGCCGAGATGAGCCTGCCCGACGCGGATTTGACAAGCATACGCCTGTAGTCGTCCTTGCACACGATTTCGTTTGAGGCGGAAAGGTTTGCGATTACAGTGGCTCCTGCGGCGGCATGGCTGTTTGACGGAGGGGACACGACCCACATATCCTCGCAGATTTCGGCGGCAATTTTCAAGGGCGGCATCTCAGCGCACTGAAAAATCTGTTTTGTGCCGAATGTGACGCTTTCCCCGCAGTAGTTCAGCGTGAAAATTCCGTCCGGCGCGGGTGTGAAATGGCGCAGCTCGTAGAACTCCGAGTAGTTCGGGATGTTGGTTTTCGGCACAAGTGCGAGAATCTCACCGTCCGAAATGACTGCGGCGCAGTTGTAGAGCTTGCCGAACGCTCTGACGGGTGTGCCTATTAAAACGAGCATTTTTTTGCCCTTTGTATGGTCTCTGATTTCAGCGACGGCTTTCTCCGCTCCGTTTTCGAGTGAGTCGGTCATAAACAGGTCGCCGCAGGTGTATCCCGTCATGCAGAGCTCGGGAAAAACGACGACCGCCGCCCCTTTTGAATACGCCTCGTCGATGAGGGCGCAGATTGGTTCGACATTTTTGCTCGGAGCCGCGACGGAAATAGTGGGAACAGCGGCGGCAAGCGTGACAAATCCGTGTTTCATTGTGATTCCTTTAACAATATTTATATTTCAATAGATTAAAAATTTATCTGTTCAGCCATTCTTCGGCGGATTTTACCGCGTTCGCACCGTCCGAGCAAGCTGTAACTATCTGGCGAAGTGCTTTGGTTCTGACATCCCCCGCCGCGAAAACTCCATCAACCGAGGTTTTGCAGTCCTCTCCGGCGACGATATACCCGCTCTGGTCGAGTTCAAGCTGATTTTTGTATATCTCGGTGTCCGGGATTCGTCCGACCGCTACGAAAATTCCGTCGCACGGGATGGATGTTCTCTCGTCTGTGGTTACGTTTCTCAATTCCACCGCGCAGACCTTGTCGTCCCCCGCGATTTTTTCAACAACAGAATCCATTACAAGGGTGATGTTCTCTTTTTCGCGCAGTTTTTTCACGCCGTGTGGAGAGGCGCGGAACTCATTTCTCCTGTGGACAACGATTACCCTTTCGCAGATGTTCGCGAGGTATAGCGCGTCCTCAACCGCCGTGTCACCTCCGCCGTTCACCACGACTGTTTTTCCTTTGTAAAACATACCGTCACAGGAGGCGCAGTACGACACTCCCCTGCCGGAAAATTCGAGTTCGCCCGGGATATCAAGGTGTCTCGGCTTTGCTCCGGCGGCGATGATTACAGCTGAGGCGGTGTAGGTGTTCTTCTTTGTCGTGAGCGTCTTGATTTCACCTGAGAGCTCCGCGGAGTAGACTTCCTCGCTTTTCATGACTGCGCCGAACTTCTTAGCCTGCTTCATCATCTTATCGGTCAGGGTGAAGCCGTCGACTTCGGTGAATCCGGGATAGTTTTCTATATCTGTAGTAATCCCCATCTGACCGCCCGGGGAAAATTTTTCAAATACGACAGCTGAGTACCCCGCCCTTCCCGCGTAAATTGCCGCAGTATATCCGGCAGGTCCGCCGCCAATTATCGCTATATCGAAATTATTCATAAATTTCCTCTGATTTTGCTTCCTTATAATATATCTCAGTGTAGGTCAGCTTACCCTTTATCCTCTCCGATTTCATGAGAGATATGCGCCCGACAGTCATTGAGCTTTCGCGAACCTTCGGCAAAGCGGCACGCCGGTCGATAATCATCTCGCGTGCTACGGTTACGTGCGGCTTCATCGGCTTTTCATCGTACGGTATGCCGGATTCGTCAAGGGCAGCGCGCACTTTATCTGACAGCCGGACGGCATTTTCGGTGATTCCTACCCACCTGAGCGTGCCGAAATTGCCGCATCCGTTTGTTTTTATCGTAAACGGCTTGAAATCCACCGTGTCGAGCGCGTTTCTGACTGCACCGACGTCATCGTATTCGCCGATAAAAGCGAGGGTTAGGTGGAGGTTTTCCTCACGAGTCCAGTTGATGTGGCTGTCGTCCTTGAGCTCGCGAAGTCTGCTCTGATATTCGGTTATGGCGGATTTGAATTCGTCCGTGAAGTTTACGGCGATGAACAGTCTCATATTTTCCCCTATACACTTGCAGATTTGATTATTCCGGCGAGGTCGGAGCAGATTTCTTCGGTTTCGTTTAAAAATCGCGCGAGATGGAAGCCGTCGGCGGAGGCGTGGTTTATCTGAATTGAGAGCGGCATGAGCTTTTTCTGCGCGTTTTCACGGAACCTGCCCCACGAGACAATCGGCAGAAGCGGGTAAGAATCGCACGAGACTCCGACGGATGTAAAATGACGCCACGGCACGCACGACGCCTCAAAAGCGTTCTCCCCGCACGGCACAGCTGAAATGTTCAGCCGCTTCACTCGTTCGATATCGTCCAGACAGTTGGAGTAAAACTCGCCAAAATCACTTTTGTAGACGGTAAAGACCGATGAATACGATTCGCTCTCCTCGCGGAAAATGTTGTGTGTGACGTCGACCCTGTCGTAAACCGCGGGCATCGGAAACTCAGATTTCGGTGAGTCCACCGCGGTCATTTTGAATTCGTCGTGGGAATTTACCACCCTCGCGACGGCATAAAGCACGCTGATGTAGAACGAGTGTCCGCTGATTTTACATGAGTCGTACAGCGCGGTCACGTCAATCTCGTCGCAGAGGGATAT
>JBJFHS010000099.1:0-16676 GCA_051893885.1 Eubacteriales bacterium | reverse complement strand
TAGGATAATGCGCTTTCCGCATAGGATAATGCGCCTTCCGCGTAGGATAATGCGCCTTCCGCGTAGGATTACATATCGTCGAAGATGTGCTCGCCGGCGAGGAGCTTCAGTATTTCCTCGAGGTCGCTGTTGTCTCTGTACTCGAGCTGGAAGGTCTTGACGCCCTTTTTCTCGGAGATTCTGCACCGCCTTCCCGTGATTCCGGTAAATCTTTCCTCTATGACCTTCATATAGTCGACCTTCACCGGCTCGTCTTTGAGCTTTTCGTCGGATATATCCCTGACGGTTTTGCGGTTTTCCTCTTTGACTGCCTCCTCTGTTCCGCGGACAGACAGACCGTTTATATAAATCTTTTCGGCGAGGGGGAGCATTTTACTTTTGTCGGTTAATCCGAGCAGTGCTCTTGCGTGACCCCCACTTATCGTTCCGCTGTTCACGAGGCTGACAATTTCCGGCGGCAGGTCGAGCAGTCTCAGGGAATTGGCGACGGCGCTGCGCGATTTTCCGACCTGAGCCGCGATTTCCTCCTGTGTGAGGAAGAAGTCGTCGATAAGGGAGCGGTAAGCGCACGCCTCCTCGTATGGGTTGAGGTCCTCGCGCTGCAGGTTTTCGATAAGTGCGTATTTCGCGGCGGTGAGGTCGTCGGCTGCGGTAATTATTGCGGGAATTTCGGTCATGCCGAGCATAGTGCACGCGCGGAAGCGTCTTTCACCGGCGATAATTTCGTATCTCTCTCCGTTTTTGCGCACAAGTATCGGCTGCAGCAGGGTGTTCTCTTTTATCGATTCCGCGAGGGCTGCAATTGAGTCCTGATTGAAGGTTTTTCGCGGCTGAGAGGGATTTGTATCTATAAGGGTCATGGGAATTTCGGTTTTTTTATCGCTTGACTTGCTTTCCTCGTAGAAGTTGTCCTCGAATATCGCGCTTAACCCGCGTCCCAGTCCTTTATTTTTTGCCATTTTATACTATGCCTTTCGATTTCTTCATTACAATATAATAGTGATTTTTTCCGTGTTTTTGAATGATCCGGGCAGTAAGCTGCCTGTATCTTTACACCGAAGCCGGAACGATTCCGATTCTCTCAAGAATCTCACGCGTTGCGTTTCTGTAAGCCTCGGACGATTTTGAATATTTGTCGTGATAGTTTATCGGTGTACCGAATCCGGGGGCTTCCGACAGCTTTACCGAGCGGGGTATTGTTGTTGTGAACAGCTTATCCGCGTAATATTTCTTGATTTCCGACATAACAGCCTGCGAGAGGTTGAATCTGCCGTTGTACATCGTTATCAGGATCCCCAGCACGGTCAGCGAATTGTTGTACAGCTCCTTGACCTTGCGGATTGTCATCATCAGCTGCGTAAGTCCCTCGAGAGCGTAATACTCTGACTGCATCGGGATCACTACTCCGTCGGCGGCGGTCAGGGCGTTGATTGTCAGCATCGAGAGGGAAGGTGGGCAGTCGATTACGATGAGGTCGTAGTCCTCGGTGGAGTAGTCCTCGAGGGATTCTATGGCGTTTCTGAGCTGCTTTTCGCGGTGCTCGACGTCAAAAAGCTCGAATTCCGCTCCGGCGAGGCTCAGTGTGGAGGGAACTGCGGACAGGTTTTCAAACCGCGTTTTTATTATGGCGTCGCCTATGCCGCACTCGCCGAGGAGAACCTCATAAACCGATTTTTTTATGCTTTTTTTTGCGATTCCGACGCCGCTTGTGCTGTTTCCCTGTGGGTCGCAGTCTATCAGCAGCACACGCAGACCCATTTCAGCCGCGCAGCTTGCTATATTGACACACGAGGTCGTTTTTCCGACTCCGCCTTTCTGGTTAGAGAATGAAATGACATATGGCTTGGACATATTATTTCTCCGTTGCGTTTCTGTATAATACTATCGTTACGTTAAAATGAATACAATGTTTCAATATATATTATATAAAAATGCGCCATAAAAGTCAACAGTTATAATGTGTCGGGGCGGATTATTTACATTGTTATAATACCACAAAAATAGAATACAGTCAAGGTTTTTAGTCTAAAAATGTAGAGAAAATGTTTCACGTGAAACAAAAAGTCAGAAAGTTATTTTTACCCAAATATACCTCAACCGAAAGAAAAAACGAGACTGCTGAGTCACAGCAACCCCGTTTCATCCCGGATTCGCTTTATTATATTCATCCCGCGCGACGTGGGAGAAGAATTGATATCAGTACCCCGTTTTCCACCTCCTTGCGGCTTGATTCAACCGGAATGCCGGACTTTTTTATCACATCGACGGCGTGGTCTATCGAGTTGTAGAACAGCCTTATGTCGCGGATTATCAGTTTGCGCTTCTGCTCGCTCTTGTCCGGCTTCGACTCGCGCTCGGCTAAACGGGACTTCGCACAAATTAAGTCCTCTACGTATTCCTCAGTCTGGCTGACGTTCAGAGAGCGCTCTATTATCTTCTTCAGCGCGGTCATCCTCTCCTCGCCCTCGTCGAGACGGAGCAGAGCACGGCTGTGTCGCTCGGTGAGGGATGCCGACAGTATCATCTCCTGCTCCTCAGCGCTTAGCCTCAGAAGACGCAACTTGTTCGCTATGTACGACTGACTTACGCTCAGCTTCCGCGCACACATCTCCTGCGTCATTCCCGTAAGCGATATCAGCGACTGTATCGACGCCGCCTCCTCGAAAATTGATAAGTCCTCGCGGTGCAGGTTCTCGATTATCGCGAGTATTGCCGCCTCAACCTCTCCCGCCTCGATCGACACCGTGGGAACCGTTGTCAGCCCTATCATCTCCGCCGCACGAAGCCTCCTTTCGCCTGCAATAAGGGTGTATGACGCCGCGCTGTCACCTGAGGCAGGTGAATCAGAAACCGTTCTGCGCACTATCAGCGGCTCGATGATCCCGTGCTCACGGATGCTTTCGGCAAGGCTTTTCAGGCTTTCGTCGCAGCTAATCCGCCTGAACCTTCCCTCCGGTACGATTATCTCACTGACGCCGACCTCTCTCACAATCCGGCTTATCTCCTTTATTTTTCCCCAGAACATCCTTTTCTTTTTCCCTCCTTTTTTGGTTTGCACATATTATACTCCCAGAGAGGAAAATTTTATGTCACACGCGGCTGACGAATGGTATTTTATATTGAGGCAAAAAAGGAAAAATCCCCCGCTGCGCATAAATAGCGTAGAGTCGGGGGTGTGCGCGTCGGGGAATCATGCTTTGGGCTTAAAATTCTTGTTTAATCTTATTTCAGGGGCTGTTTTGTGATTTCGGCATACCGCCTGGGATATTTTCTGGGCGTCGGAGCGGTTTTTTCGTAGATGAGCAGCACTCTCGCGTCGCCTCCGGGGATTTCGTAGCTGATTTTCTCACTGAGTGTCAGCCCGAGTTTTGTGTGCGCTTCTCCGGCGGAGGCAATTTCCTCCTCGGCGTGGGATTTCATCGCGCAGAAGATCCCGCCTTCTTTTACAAATGGGGCGCATAGCTCGAGTAAAACGGGAAGGGAAGCCACTGCACGTGCGACAGAGATACCGAACGACTCGCGCATTTTGCCGCCTGACAGCTCCTCGGCTCTTCCTGCGACCGCTTTGACGTTTGTGAGCGAGGCGTATTCCGCGCTTTCCCTGATATGTGCGACCTTTTTCGATGTGGAGTCGACGCCGGTGAGCTCAAGCGGGAAATAATCAATCGACGCCGCAGCCATTGGGAGAAGCGGAAATCCCGCACCGCATCCGACATCGACAAGGGTTATTCCGTCGTTTTCCGGGGCAGGAGAGTTTGTCACAATTCCGCGCCCGCAGAGTATTCCGAGGGGAATTATCGAGTCGAAAAGGTGCTTGCGGATAATTTCCGTCGGCTCGAGGATTGAGGTGAGGTTGAATTTTTTCGCGTTTTCGATCAGCTTTTCGGTGATTCTGAACATCCGCGACGTCACCTCGGGAGAGAAAATATGCTCGCAGAACTCAGCGGGGAGCAGCGGTGTGATCTCTCCGTGAAGCGAGGAATACGAGGCGGAAAAGCTCTCAAAGGTTAATTCGGACATTATTTAAACCTCTTTAATTATACGTCAAAGTAGATTCTGCCGTTTTCGCCGCTGCTGTCCCCGGTTTGTTCGATGACGGGGGTGTGGGCGAGGTTTACGAGAAATTCGCACACGTCGCGGGTTGAGTTCGGCTTTGCTATCTCCGCAATTGAGCGGGACATTGTCTCAAGCCTTGTATCCGACATGAGAAGCTGGTAGATGCACTCGTCTATCGGGCAGGTTTTTGTTGTGCTCATTGCGCATCCGGCGTTTGTGAGGAACTGCGTATTCCGCTCCTCCTGACCCGGGATAGGGTTTATGATGATCATCGGCAGGCCCTTGACGAGGCTTTCGCTGGTGGTCAGTCCGCCGGGCTTTGAGATTATGCAGTCGGAGGCGTCCATTATCGTCGAGATGTAGTTCACGAAGCCCGTGACGAGGATTTTGTGGCGCGAGGTTTCGGCGATTTTATCGACCTCAGCTTTCATCTCGGCGTTGTTTCCGCAGACGCAGATGAGCTGGAAGTCGCGGTCAATTTCGCAGGAGTCGATTTTCTTCACGTTTTCGCTGATGTTGCCGTAGCCCATCGAGCCGCCCATGAGAAGGAATGTGGAGAGGTTTTTGTCAAGTCCCAGCTTCTCCCGAGCCTCCGCCTTGTCAAGTTTTTCGGAAAAGCTCGGCTTTATCGGAATTCCGAAGGGAAGAATCTGATTTTCGGTGAAGCCCTTGCGTCTGCCCTGCGGATTCAGGAGCTTATCCGGGGTCACCACGTAGTCGTTATGCGTGCAGTCCTCCCAGTACGGGTGGAAGGTGAAGTCGGTAAGTATTCCGAGGGTGCGGTTGGTTATCATTTTCCGCGTTTTCATGACGTCGAGCAGGATTCCGGCGAACGGGTGGGTGAAGATAACGGCGTCGAACGAGTCGGAATTGATGTATTTTGCGAGGTCATCCGACATTGCGTACTTGAACAGGCTCATCCCGTGTTCGCTCTGCTTTCTCTTTTCGGCGAGGCTGTAGCCGATTTTGTAGGCGTATTTCGCTCTTTCCGTGACGAGCAGGTAACCTTCGGAGATGATTTTCGCGAGCTCGGGGGAGACGTAGTCAAATGTGTCTACAATTGTACAGTAGCTGTCCCTTGATTCGAGCTCGGTTTTCAGAGCCTTTGCGGTGGAGTTGTGTCCCTCGCCCGCGGTAACAGAGAGAATCAAAAAATTCATTTTACTTTAGCTTTCCTTCCTTTCTTCTTGTTTTCCATTGAGATGCCGATTTTTCCGATTTTCGCACCCATTCTGAAGTATTCGCCGTGGGAATAGACGAGGAGGTCCGCTTTTTCAAGGTGAAGTCTGCCGTTTTTATCGAGCAGCTCCTCGTTCAGCGATACGGAGACGATATCGGAGAGAAATATATCGTGCGAGCCGGATTTTACGATATCGAAGACCCTGCACTCGAGAGACATCGGGCAGTTTTCGATTGTGGGGGCGGAGACTTCCTTTGACGGGATCACTGTGAGTCCGGTTTTGGCGGCTTTATCGACCTTTTTTCCGGTGACTGTGCCGCAATAGTCCGCTACCTCGGCGAGGGAAGAGGGGGTCAGGTTGACTACAAACTCTCCGGAGTCCTTTATTATGCCGTACGAATGTCTTTCCGGCCGGACGGAGATATAGAGCCGCGGAGGTCTGGTTGAGAGGATTCCGCACCATCCGACGGTGATGATATTCGATTTTTCCACTGTTCCGCAGGAGACCATTACTGCCGGCACGGGTGCGAGAAGTGAGACGGGCGGCCAATATATTTTATTTGACATTTTGAATTTTATTTCCTTGACAGAGATTTTTTTATTATTGATGTACCGTTTTATTCCCTCGTAACGGAGCGCAGAACCGAAGTGAATTCGCCGAGCGTACAGGCGTGGTTCAGTCTGTCCCGAACTTTAGCGGAGCCGCGCATTCCCTTGATGAAGTGTGCTGCACGTCCGCGGGATTCCCTTATTCCGACCTCCTCGCCCTTGAGACGCACGACTTCTTCGACAAACTCCACGGCGAGCGCGATTATCTCCTCTGTCGACGGAGGTGTGAAATTATCCGGGTCGGAGAGGGCTTTGAAAATCCACGGAAATCCGAGCGCGCCTCTGCCGACTGACACCTCGTCACATCCGAACGAGAGGTATTTTTCCGCGTTGCCATAGCTCTCGATATCCCCGTTTCCGACGAGTAATGCTCCCGTATTGGACCTGACGATGGCGTTTTTTACTTCGAGGCACTTCTCGGGGGAGGCGGACGGGGCGTACATCTGCTCCCTTGTGCGGGTGTGGAGCGTGATTTTTTTTGCTCCTGCGAGGACTGCCTTTTCGGCAAGCTCGGGTGCGTTGATGCTGCTCTCGTCGACTCCCAGCCGCATTTTGACCGAGAGCGGGACGCTGTATTTTTCGCACACCTCGGCGACTGCGTAAACCACTTCCGCTGCGGAGTCGGGGTTCTTCATCATAGCTGAGCCGTCTCCGGAGGAAAAAATCTTCTTTACGGGGCAGCCCATGTTGATATCAATTCCTGCCGGCGGCTCGGCGTAGTACCTGTCCGAAAAGCTGCCGGAGAGGAGTATATCCGCTGCTTTTGCCATAATTCTGGGGTCGTGGCCGAAAATCTGGAGCACGCAGGGGGCTTCTCCCTCCTCTATCCTCGCGAGGGATGCGGTTTTTCGGTCGTTATTGACCATCGCGACGGCGGAGATCATCTCGCTCGTGGTGTATGCCGCGCCCATTCTCGAGCAGATCCGCCTGAACGGTGCGTCGGTATATCCCGCCATCGGAGCGAGCGAGGCTGTTATTTTTCTTTTTTCCATATTTATTTTCGTTTTATTTTGGTACACATAGTTATCAGTGCGTCCGCTCGCTTCGTGTTTTGTTGAAATGGCGGAGGCAGAGTTTCGCGGCGATGTGGGGAAGTGGGGCGAACAAGAGGCACGCGAAAAATTCGGGAATTGCGGCCTTGGTGAACGCTGTGATAAGTGTGACCCCGCCGGTCGTTGCAAAAATAGCGAAAAGTGTGAAAAACACGCGCAGTAGTGACGTCACAAGGGTGTAAAGCGCTCGTGTTGCCGCCGAGTCACGGAAGTAGTGCACGGTCAGTATGCCGCAGATGTATCCCGACAGCATATACAGAATCGGGAGAATAGTGAACGTTGAGCCGCCGAGTGACTCTATGACGAACGCGCCGACAAGCCCGAACACCGCGCCCCATTTCTCCTTTTCGGTCATCGAAACCGCGACGGTCAGCGGGAGAATCAAATCCGGCACCACTCCCAACGGGCGGAATTTCGTGAACAGCGTCGTCTGCAGAAGTGCAAAAAATATCATAAGCGCCGCGCAGACGATGCCTTTTAAAATTGCCTCGCCGTCGATTGAGAGGTCAAGCCGCCATCCTCGCAGCTTTTCGGCAAGGCTCTGTTTTTCGTTATTGTTCATAGCTTTTACCTTAATTCGCCGTCTGCTCGAACGATGTAATGACCATAACGGACGAAATTTCAGTGAAATCGACCGCGCTGCGCACCGTTACCTCTAAATTCCGGCTGTAGCTGTTGAGGCTGACGGATTCAACATATCCCACGGTCAGACCGCGAGGGTAGATGCTTCCGTAGCCTGTTGAGAGGACTCTGTCGCCCGTGTTTACCTCGGTGTCGGCTGGAAGGTACAGAAAATTAACAAGTCCCTCCGATGACAGCGCAAAAGACCCGGTGCAGATTCCGGCGTCTCCGGTCTTTTCGACATATGCGCCGACTGAGGAATTCGGTTCGAGGATTGTAGTGACCTTGCACCAGTTGTATCCGACCTCCGTGATCTGCCCGACTATTCCCTCGGAGGTTATGACGGGCATACCGCTGGCGACACCCGCTCCGCTTCCTACATCGAGGGTCAGGACCTTTGAGTAGTTACCGCTTTCACGCCCCGTGACTGAGGCAGAGAGGAGCTCGAAGTCGTTGTGCGCCATTTTCAGCTCGAGAAATTCGCTCATCCACTCGTACATTTCCTCGATTTCCGCCGAGTCGTACAGCTCAGACTGAAGCTGGGAGACCTGTTCGCGGAGCCGGATATTTTCTTCGACCAGCTCGTCAAATTTATAGAAGTACGACACGAATCCGTCTATCCCCTCCGCGGCGTAATTGAACAGCTTCTGCGCCGGTGTGAGCACGATTCCGACCATATCGCGAAAGACGAAGCTCAGTCCCATTGAGCAGAACACTGTCGGCACTATTGTCACGATGAGTGTGACAACGGTGATGATATAGAAAAACTTACTTTTGAAATAATTCTTCATTTATAATTTTTCTGATTTTATTATTATTTTGCTTATGTTTCACGTGAAACAATTTTAACAAAAGTATGGCTTTCGGGTGAATGCCGGATTATCTCGCTCTGTAGGTGACGGTTCTTCCGAGCGAGCCCTGACTTTCGATCACGCGGCCGATGCCGACAACCACGCTGTCAATCGGGTTTTTCGCCACAACAGTGCGGATTCCGGTCACGCGCGAAATCAGTAAATCGAGCCCGCAGAGAAGTGACGAGCCGCCGGAGAGCATTATTCCCGTGTCGTATATGTCGGACGCAAGCTCGGGAGGCGTGTTTTCAAGCGTGCTGCGGATGGCCTCAACTATGTGCTGCACGTCGTCCATCATAGCCTCGCGCACCTCCGCCGAAGTTATCGTCACTATCGCCGGCAAACCGCTCAGCAGGTTCCGTCCGCGCACCTCCATTACACCTCTATCAGTGTCGGGATGGACGCTTCCGATGCGCTTTTTCAGCAGCTCCGCCGTCGTTTCGCCTATCAATATGTTGTATTTCCGCTTGATGTACGCCACAATTGCCGCGTCGAGACCGTCTCCCGCAATCCTCATCGAGTTCGACATGACGATTCCGCCGAGCGAGAGCACAGCGACCTCTGTTGTTCCGCCGCCGATGTCTATGATCATGGAGCCGCGCGCGTCCTCTACTCTCAGACCGCTTCCGACCGCCGCTGCCATCGGTTCTTCAATCAACGCGACCGACTGCGCACCTGCCTCGAGCGTAACGTCCTCGACCGCGCGCTTTTCGACCTCCGTAACGCCGTACGGTATGCAGATTATGACCTTTGGCCGGCTGAAAATTGTGCTTCCGCTGATTTTTTTGAAGAAGTGTCTCAGCATTGCCGCCGTTATGTCGAATTCCGCGATAACCCCGTTCTGGAGGGGGCGCATTGCGACTATCGACCCCGGCGTTTTGCCGAGCATCAGCTTAGCCTCGCTTCCGACCGCTACCACCTTCCGCGTTTTTGCCTCGACTGCTACCACAGACGGCTCGCGCAGGACTATTCCCCTGCCTTTTGCATATACCAGCGTATTTGCGGTGCCCAAATCTATTCCGATGCTTTTCATTTTCGTACCCACTTTATTTCAAGTTGTATTTTATCCCCGCTTAATATAATTCGGATGAACGAAAGAGGTGTCCCCTCTATCTCTTGTAACCGAGTTTTGCCAGCTCTTCGTACAAACGGCATACCGGCAGGCCCATTACGTTGTAATAGTCGCCCTCGATCCGGCTGACGAAAACACACGCTTCGTCCTGTATCCCGTATGCGCCGGCTTTGTCGTACGGCTCTGTTTTCCGGACATAATCCGTTATTTCACCCTCGCTCAGGCTGCGGAAAAACACCTTAGTGTCCTCGACAAAAGTGATTTCGTCATCGCTTAAAGTCGGATTTTCGCGTATTGTGACTCCGGTGAGCACGTGGTGATGTGTTCCCGACAACAGACGCAGCATTTCGCAGGCTTCGTCAAAATTTTTCGGCTTTCCGAGCGGGTGCGGCAGCTTTGATGTAACCACGACGGTATCGGCTGAGACGGTGATTATGTCGGATAAGTCAAATTCTGTCCGATGTTCGTCCGACTTGAGATGCACCGCCAGCGCGTCGGATTTCAGCTTTGACAGCTCGCTTACGTACCGCGCCGCATCTCCATTGCAGCTCACCGTGCTTTCGTCCGCTTCCGGCACGACAACGATATGCCCGATTCCGGCGAGGTTCAGTATCTCGTGGCGGCGCGGGGATTTTGACGCAAGGATTATTTTCTTCATATATTGCTCCGATAAAAACTGTGTTTTATAAAACTTTGGCTTTAATACGGTGTTTTTTAAAAAATTGTTTTATAAATGTTATTTTTTTACAATCAGTCTGCCGAGGACTAACGACAGCGCGACGAATATTATTGATGAAATTGTGATTTTTATGCTGATTCCGAGGGTAAGGACTATTACGTTCAGGTTGAGTATCAGCGGGTTCTGCAGTCCGAAGTCGAGACCGTACGATAGCCACGAAAGGGCGGGGATTCCGCACGTCATTTCTGCGACCATTGAGCCGGTCACGATGCCGACGCAGACAAGAAAAAAGTTCAGCCAAAAGTTGTTCCGCATTGTTTGACCTCGATTGGTTGAGTATATTTATTCAATATTGTGTATATTATGGTTTTCGCCGGAAACTCCCGTTGAGCCGAATCCGCCATCGCCGCGTCTGGTTTTTCCGAGCTCGTCAGCTTCGTTAAACGATGCTCTGACTATCGGCACGACCATCATCTGCGCTATCCGGTCGCCGGTGTGGATTTCGTACGGTTTGTCGGAGAGGTTGATCAGCGGGACTTTTATTTCACCGCGGTAATCGGAATCGACTACTCCGACCCCGTTTGCAATTGAAATTCCGTGCTTTGAGGCGAGTCCGCTGCGCGCAAAAATTAAAATTGACACGTCGGATGTACCGTCGAGCTCGCACTCGATTGAAATTCCCGTCGGGATCAGCTTTATTTCCCCGGGATTTATGACGACGGATTCGCTTTCGCTGTCCAAGGCGGCGCACAAGTCACAGGCGGATGAGTTGTCGGTCGCGTACACCGGGATTTTTGATGTTTCCGAGAGCTTTTTGATTTTTACGTCGATTTTCTTCATATTTATATAATCCTGTTTTCAGATTCTGCGCCCGCCGCGGTGTATATTGTTTGCATAATCATTCATTATACCGATGATTTCGTCCGCGTCCTCGTCGGTGAAGTAAAAGAGCAGGCTGCGGCAGTTTTTCATTTCGTCAAGCCGGTCAGCCATCCACACGGGCAGGGAATTGCAGACGTAATTCACGCAGTCGCTGTCGGAGGTGACGAAGAATTTTTCGCCTTTCCGGTCGGTGAGGTATGCGCGGCAGCGGTGCGGCTTCGGTGCGGGCGGAATAGCGGAGGAAGATTGCGGATTGTTAATTTTTTCTCCTGTGCATATTTCATATACCGCACGGCCGCCCCGGTTTCCCTTCTTGCAGGAGCCGGAGCAGATGAGGCAGCGCGAGAGCGTCATCAGCGGGAGTTTTCCGTAGGCGAAGGTTGAATACCCCATTTTTGCTGCGGCTGAGGAAGGGAGCTCGGGAGAGAGGTAAATATCCTCCGGCGAGTAATATTCGTAAAACCTCAGCGCGGCGGTGTTTGTGATATTTGTGCGGTAGGAAAAGTCGATTTTTACTGAGCTTATGTCAAATAATGGCGAGGTGCAGGTTTCTCTGACGAGTTTTGCCTGACCGATTGAGTGGACCAGAAATCTCGTACACGCATTGGCGGTATTGACTGAGGATGAAATTATCTCTTTGAGTCTATCGTCGTTCGGCGCGATTGCAGGCAGGTAGGAGCACAGCTCGCACGTCGGTGAAAAGTCGGATTTTTGCCATAGCTTTTCGCTGATTTCGGGATAAAACGCGGCGGGGACGTAGATTCTGTCGAATTCTGAGATGATTTCGCTTGCTTTTTCCGGCGATGCGTCGAGCAGGGTGTGGGGGTCCAGAAACAGTGCGGCGTATTCCGGGCGGCTGCTCTTTGGGCGGATTTTATCATTTCCCGATGAGACATAATTTGTGATTTCGCTCACCTGGGATGCAGCGGGATTTTCGCTTTTTGCGTTTTTATTTTTGCTGAGTTTGTCCGACAATTCAGCGGCGGCGCGCCTTCTCAGATCGTTCAGAGACGAGGTGGGGAGCCACAGATTTTCGCCGATGTCGCAGGTGAGGTTTTCGTCGCTCAGGACAAATTCTGTCTCACCGAGTTTTGTCAGGCTTCTTGCGGCGAAGGACTTGTCGATTGGTTTTCCGGATGCGGTGGACGGAGTGTCTCCGGTCACTGAGGCGGTTATGTAAGCTGCGGAAAAGGTGAGGGAGGATGGTGTGTTTTCGCACAGGATGAGGTGCGCCGTGATGCTGATTTTATTTTCTGCCGAGTTTTTGAATATAAGAGATCTTTTGGCAATTTCTGCGTTGTAATTAACGGCTGAGGTGCGGATTTCGGCACTATTTCGGCTTGAATTCGATTGTGTCGCCGACATTTTGCGGTAGCTGTTTTTTAAGTAGCCGTCGGTGAATCCGCGGTAAAACAGCTGTGCGAGGGCGTTGATTTCAGCCTGTTCCGCGTTCCGGTTTTCGTCGATTAGCCTGCGGTAAATCCGCGTGACTCCATAGACGTAGCTGTCCGGCTTGAGTCTGCCCTCGATTTTAAGCGACGCCACGCCGGAAGAGCAAATATTAGCCATATCTCCGGCGAGGCACATATCTGCGAGGGACAGCGGAGTCCGGCTTTTTCCGGTCTCAGGTGCATCACTTTCTGATAAAGAAGCCGATACGGCATACGGAAGACGGCAGGGTTGTGCGCACTCACCGCGGTTTCCGCTTCTGCCGCCCATGACGTAGGACAAAAGGCACTGTCCGCTGAGTGAGACGCAGTGCGCGCCGTGGATGAAAATTTCGGTTTCGATTGGGGAATTTTTGCTGATTTCGCGGATTTCGGAAAGCGAGAGCTCACGCGGGAGTACAATGCGCGAAAATCCGGCTTTTTTCAGCTCGGCACAGTCTGAAAGAGACGACAGCGAGGTCTGGGTGCTTGCGTGGAGGACGGCGTCGGGATATCGTTTTTTTATCATTGCGGCAACGCCTAAGTCTGCTACAATCAGCGCGTCTGTGGGGTCGGCAGATGACAGAACGAGGTCGGCAAGGCTGAGCACGTCGTCCATTTCCCGGTCGCGCACCCGTGTATTCACTGTGATGTGTGTTTTTACTCCGCAGGAATGGGCGAGCTTTATTGCGTCGGTTATGCTATCGTCGTCGAAATTTTTCGCCCGGGCCCGGTTTGAAAATGAAGTTGAGCCGAAATACACGGCGTCTGCCCCTGCCGCTATGGCTGCTTTGAGCGAATCAAGGCTTCCGGCTGGGGAGAGGAGCTCCGGCTTTATTTGTGACTTTTCAGCAATTTTCATTGTTTTTGCCGTCTTCGTTTCCGCGGAGAAGCGATTCGATATACCTGATTTTTTCCTCGCGGGACTTTGGCGAGCCGGTTTCGGATTTTTTCGAGTCGAGGTATTTTTCAAGCGCGCGGATCCTCGATTCAGAGCCTTCGGACGACTCTTTTATGGTATTTCCGATGACTTCAGAGGCGTTTTCGGCGTTTTCCTGAGTGCCGGAATTTTCGTTGCCGCTGTCGTCGGGAATGTCGGATTTTTTCTTTAATTCATCGCGCAGCTTCTGTATATTGACCTCATACACGGACAGCTGTGCCTCGAGTGTGCGGATCGCGCTTTCCGCCTTTAGCTTGTCTCCGAGGTAGTCTACGGCGAGGAGGAGCGCGGCATCGAGGGTTGATACTCTGAAGCTGTTTTTGGTGAGGTCGGCTATCCGTTCGTTTATTGTATCTGTGATGAGTCTGACGAAGTCCTCCGGCTCGTCTGTCACGAGGGTGATGGGGCTTCCGGCGATTTCAACGGAGATTTTTTTCTTTTCCATACAGTATGCCTCCGGTAATTAAAGGCGCAGCACTTGCCTTTATGGTATAATTCTTCCTTATAATTATAGTATATTTACGCGGTGAAGTAAAGGAGGAAAACGTAAATTTAAGCAATTGTTTATAAAATTTCACGGCTTTTCTGGGGGATGTGCGATTTTTGAAACAAAAAAAGAACTGCCGTCAGTCATAAGACACTGTGGGCAGCTCTTGAAAAGGGAGTGAACGTGGACCATCTAGGACTCGAACCTAGGACCGACCGGTTATGAGCCGGGAGCTCTAACCAACTGAGCTAATGGTCCTTACGAGTGCTTATTATATCATATTTTTTCCCCGATTGCAATAGTATTTTCAAAAAAATTTCAGTTTTTTAGAGATAAGCGTTTTTTTTAAAATGTTTTGATCGGTTTTATGCCGCCGCGGTGCAAAAAAACGATCCGCGCGATAAAATTAACCCTTTTCGCCTTGACATTGACTTATGTTTATTGTACAATATTCAGACACATAAAGGCGTGATATTTTCCGTTTTGGGCAAAAATCTGCCGGCATTAATTCTACAAACGAAAAGAAAATGTTTCACGTGAAACAATTCCGTATGTGTACATTTTATGATGTATGGAACGAAAATAAATATTTTTAAACCAAAAGGAGAAAAGCAACATGATCAAAGTAGGCGTAATCGGATGCGGTACAATCGCAAACTCCGCGCACATCCCGTCTTATATCAACTGCCCCGACGCGGAGATCAAGTATTTCTGCGACATTATCCCCGAGAGAGCTCAGGCGGCTGTGGAAAAGTACGGCTGCGGTATAGCTGTTGAGGACTATCACACAGTTATTAACGACCCCGAAGTTACCGCGGTTTCCGTCTGCACACCCAACCGTATGCACCCCATTATCGCAATCGACGCACTCAGAGCAGGCAAGCACGTACTCTGTGAAAAGCCCGCAGCAAGAACCTATGCAGAGGCCCTCGAGATGCAGAAGGTTCAGCACGAGACCGGACTCACCCTGAACATCGGCGTCGTAAACCGCTTCAACACCGCCGTCAACGAGATAAAGAAGATTATAGACGCGGGAGAACTTGGCGAGGTTTACCATATTTACGTTTCGTTCAGAGCACACCGCTCCATTCCCGGACTCGGCGGCGCGTTCACTACAAAGGAAATCGCAGGCGGCGGCGCGCTCATCGACTGGGGTGTACACTACCTTGACATCGTAATGTACTGCATGGGTGACCCCGAACCGCTGACAGTTTCCGGCAAGGCGTTCTCAAAGCTCGGCGTCGACATGAAGAACTATGTCTACGAGGGTATGTGGGCTGAAAACACCAAGGATCTGAACGGTACATACGACGTCGACGACTCAGTTACCGCGTTTGTCCGCACGGACGGCCCGACGATCACTCTCAACGGCGCGTGGGCTCAGAACATCGGTGTGGGCGAGGCATACATAGACTTCCTCGGAACCAAGGCCGGAATCAGACTTCAGTACGGCGGAGACTTCACCGTTTACGGCACAAAGGACGGCAAGCTCATCAGCTACAAGCCCGAATACGAGAGCACTCCCATGTTCCAGAACGAGATAAACGCATTTGTCGACTGTGTACAGACCGGAAAGAAGCTGCCCAGCCACATCGACAAGAACATCCTCACCTCAAAGCTCATGCAGGGTATTTATGACTCAAGTGAGCGCGGCGAGGAAGTCAGATTCTGATTTCGGAGAAACAAATATTATAACTATGCAGAAAACAGTTAGAAACAACCCCTATGACGTGAACGTGGTTTTCGACAAAAAGGAGATCACGCGGAATGGATACACGCTTAAATACCGGCTTTACATCCCGAAAAACTACGACTGCGGAGAAAAATACCCGCTTCTTGTGTTCCTCCACGGTGCGGGAGAGCGCGGAGACGACAACACTGCTCAGCTGAAAATCGGGCTTCAGGTAATGTTCAACGACGTCACCTCACCCGTTTACGACTCAGTGGTTCTTGTTCCGCAGTGTCCCTCCGACAGCCAGTGGGTACTTACGCCGTGGGACAAGGGAAACTATTCCGCTGACGAAGTGCCGGAGTCGAGGGAGCTTGAGATGGTATGTGCGGCGATTGACGATGTGCGCGGCTTCTGCAACATTGACGACGACAGAGTGTACATCACGGGCGTCTCGATGGGCGGCTTCGGCACGTGGGATATGCTGATGCGCCACGGCTCGAGGTTTGCCGCCGGTATGCCTGTATGCGGAGGAGGAGACCCCGGATATGCACGTCTCCTGAAGCGAATCCCGATCCGCACCTTCCACGGCAGCGACGACGACGTGGTTCCTGTGAAGGGCACAAGGCTGATGTACGCTGCGGTAAGGCGCGAGGGCGGAGAGGACATCAATTACACGGAATTTGAAGGCTGCGGTCACGGAATCTGGGACATGGTATATTCAGACAGAGGCAACATCGACTGGATTTTCGCTCAGTCCCGCAAGGAAAGGCGTGAAAGGGCAGAAAAACGCGCCAAAATACAAAAAGCCGCTGCAATGGGCGGAGTCGGAGCCGTAATATCGGTTGCGATGATACTGCTCGGCATCAACAAAAAGAAGCGAAAAGTCAAATAAAAAATCAGGAGGCATGGTTCAGGCTATGTCTCCTTTTTTGTTGGGGGAACGAGGGGAGACGGGCGCTTCTTGTAAGAAGCTTGGCAAGAACTTCAAAATAGGTTATCTTTTAAGGTGAAGTGCGTATGATATAGGTATCACTTCGGACTGGTCAGCTGGCCTCGCGGCTTGATATAGACATCCTCGACCTCAGAAAGGGTGGAGTGAGCTCGCAGGGACCGCTAACCCTGCTCGAGATAGCCGTATGGAATACCGT
>JBJFHS010000098.1:0-4187 GCA_051893885.1 Eubacteriales bacterium | reverse complement strand
TTGCCAAGCTTCTTACAAGAAGCGTCCGCGTCCCCCCGTTCTCCCCTCGTTCCCCCTCGTAATCTCCTCAGAACGCCCAGTTGCCGTTTCGGAAGATGGGGTGGGATGCGCCGTCGGAGGTAATGGCGTCGATGGAGAGGTCGGGCGCACCGATCATGAAGTCGACGTGAATCATGGAGTCGTTGATGCCCATCGCGCGGCACTCCTCGAGAGTTTTTTCCTCGTATCCGCGGATGCAGTTTTCAAAACCCGCACCGAGAGCGATGTGGCAGCTTGCGTTTTCGTCGAAAAGGGTCTCGAAGAAGGTGATTCCGGTGTTCTGGATGGGCGAGTCCTGCGGAATGAGCGCGCACTCACCGAGGTATGCGGCGTTTTCGTCCATCGAAATCATCTTGCGCAGGAGCTCCTCGTTCTTTTCCGCCTTTACATCGACTACCTTGCCGTCCTTGAAGGTCATTGAGAAGTTCTCGATGAGCTCGCCGCGGTAGGAGAGAGGCCTTGTTGCAACAACAGTTCCCTCAGCTTTGCCGCGCATAGGGGAGGTGAATACTTCCTCGGACGGAATGTTGGGGTTGAACTCGACGCCGCCGATGGTATTCTCTGAGCCGCCGAGGAACTGCGCTTCGGGAATGAGCCCGACTCTGAAGTCCGTTCCGTTTTCGGAGTGATATCTCAGCTCAACTGCGCCGAGTGAGTTGATGTAGTCGCATCTCTCTCTCAGGTCGCGGTTGTGTTCGTTCCATGCCTCAATCGGGTCGTCTCCGTCAGCGCGCGATGTAGAGAGAATGCTCTCCCACAGCTTTTCGACGGCGGTGCTTGCCCTCAGCTCCGGGAATACCTTCTTCGCCCACTTTTTGCCCGGGACAGCCGCGATGCACCACTGGTATTTGTTCTGCATTTCGTCCCTGATGGGCTTGATGATGGGATAGCGCTTCTGTGAGACCTCGCTGACCTTTTTCTGGTTGATTCCCTTGAGCCCGTCGGGGTCGTCGGAGATGATGTGGATCATTGCGGGCAGATTCTTTGCGGCGTATTCGAGCTTTGCCTTTTCCCAGTCCTCGACCTTTGAGAGTACGCTTGTCTTGCAGTAGCGGTATGTGCTCTTTGTGATGGGCTGATACGACCACTCAACCATGACGTGCTTCGCGCCGGCTTTGTAGCACTCGTCAACCACCATGCGGACGAACTCGGGCTGCTCAACGCTGGCGTTAATCACAACCCCCTGACCCTTCTGTACGTTCACGCCCTTTCTTGCGATAAGAGCGGCATATTTCTGCATTGCTGTTTTTTTCATTACATTATATTCCTTTCAGTCTGCATTTTTGCACAGAGACAATTATATGTCAACATCATCCTCTTGTCAAGGTTATATATGTGAACAACTGACATTTTACTGCTGAACATTTTTTTATTCAACATATACGTCGCCGCTGGTCGAGCTTACCTTAACCTCTGCCTCACCGCCGCCGATCGTATATTCTTTTCCGTTTTTCGTGTATCCGAGCTTTGTAACAAGGTCCGCGCTGACTCCCGAAAGCTCGATTTTCGCGCCGATATCCCCCAGACTGAGGCGAGTGTCTCCGCTGACGGTTTTGATTCTGATTTCGGCGGGTTTTGTCAGCGCCAGCTTCACTTTTCCGCTTGTCGAGCCGAACTGTGCCCTGTCCGCACTCATTCCGCCTATCTCCGCGTCTCCCGATACCGTTCCGAAATCGAGCTTTTCGCATTCGAGCGAATCAACGGTGAGGTCTCCGCTCGTTGTTCCGACGTCAAGCTCCTCTCCCGAGAAAGCGCCGAATCTGACGTCGCCCGAAACCGAGCCGATGTGCGCCTTTTTCACCTCAAGCCCGTCAGCGAAAACGTCCGCCGATGTGGTTCCGATGTCAATTTCGACTCCGCGCGGTATCTCGAGTGAAAGCTCCTTCTTCGCAATAGAGTTGAAGAAGTGGCCGGATTTGCAGAACTGTACGTACAGCACACCGTCGGATATCATCCAGTGCATCTGTTCATCCTCGCTCAGTTTGTCGTTCACCTCGGAGACGCAAAGCTCGCCCTCGCCCTGCTTAATCTCAACCGAGCCGGATATCCAGTTCACCTCGACGCGGCGTATGTCCTCGGAGCTGTACGTAAGTGTTCCCACGGTGTATTTGCCGGCGTCGGGGTAAACCGAACCTTTCGTAATCGCCCCGATGTTTTTGTGTGTGCATGATGCCAGTGCTGCGATTGCCAGTGCCGATACAAGTAAAGCAACGATTATTTTCATTTTAATGTCCTTTCGTGTTGTCATATATTAATTTTTACATGAAAATTATAGCACAACAAAACGCGGCGCACAAGGGATGGGGCGGATTCTTAATCATATCTTAACTGTAAAACAATAATTTTAATCTTTACCGTTATTTTTAGTGATATAGCGGATTGATTTTTCACTTATATTATGTTATAATGTGAGATAACACATAGATTAATGAGGTAAAATGGCATGAAGGCTGTCGTTACTGTTATAGGACGCGATACCGTCGGAATTCTCGCGAAGGTGAGCTCGGTGTGCGCGGAGCATAACGCAAATATTATTGACGTTTCCCAGTCGGTTATGCAGGAGCTGTTCACAATGATAATGCTCATCGACATATCCGACATAAAATCCGACTTTTCCGCGCTTCAGGCATCTTTCGGTGAGCTCGGCGAGAGAATCGGCATGAAGATTCACGTAATGCACGAGGATATTTTCAAATCGATGCACCACATCTGAGAGGGGTAAAAATGCTGAACACCACTGACATTCTCGAAACCATACGCATGATCGACGACGAAAATCTCGACATCCGCACCATCACTATGGGAATTTCCCTTCTCGACTGCGCGGACACCGACATTCACTCGTCATGCGGAAAAATATACGATAAAATATGCCGCCTTGCCTCCCGTCTTGTTCCGGTTGGTGAGGAAATTGAGAGGACCTACGGCATTCCGATAATCAACAAGCGAATCTCCGTGACACCGATTTCGATGCTGTGCGCTGTCTCCGGCGGCAATCCGGTCGAGTACGCAAAGGCGCTTGAGAGGGCTATCGGCACGGTTGGGGTCAACTTTATCGGAGGTTACTCTGCGCTGGTTCACAAGGGCTTTTCCGCCGGCGACCGCGAGCTGATTGAGTCAATTCCCGAGGCGCTCTCCGAAACCGACCACGTCTGCTCCTCGGTCAACATCGGCTCGACCAAGGCGGGAATCAACATGGATGCGGTCGGAATGATGGGCAGAATCATAAAGCGATCGGCTGAGCTGACGGCGGACAAAAACTGCATGGGCGCGGCTAAAATTGTCGTTTTCTGCAACGCTCCCGAGGACAACCCGTTCATGGCGGGCGCGTTCCACGGTGTAGGAGAGCCGGACTGCGAGATAAACGTAGGCGTTTCCGGCCCCGGCGTTGTTCGTTCCGCGCTGACGGCTTGCCCCGACGGAGACCTGACGGAGGTAGCGGACATAATCAAAAAGACTGCGTTCAAGATCACCCGAATGGGTCAGCTTGTCGGAAAGGCGGCGTCGGAAAAGCTCGGCGTACCGTTCGGAATAGTGGATTTGTCCCTCGCCCCGACTCCGGCTGTAGGTGACTCGGTCGCTCACATAATCGAGGAGATGGGAATCGAAATCTGCGGCGCGCACGGAACGACTGCTGCACTTGCGCTTCTGAACGATGCGGTAAAGAAGGGCGGAGTCATGGCGTCATCCCACGTGGGCGGTCTGTCAGGAGCGTTCATCCCCGTTTCGGAAGACGCCGGAATGATAGACGCCGCGCGCTCAGGGGACTTATCAATCGAAAAGTTAGAGGCCATGACTGCGGTATGCTCGGTTGGTCTCGACATGATTGTAATTCCCGGCGACACTTCCCCCTCGACCATTTCCGCAATCATCGCGGACGAGGCTGCAATCGGCATGGTGAACAGCAAAACCACCGCCGTCCGTGTAATACCCGCGATAGGCAAAAAGGACGGCGAGGAGCTTGAGTTCGGCGGTTTATTCGGCTCCGGCCCCATTATGCCCCTCCACAACGACCGCAGCTCCGAAAAATTCATCCTCCGCGGCGGCAGAATCCCGGCACCAATGCAGTCGCTGAAGAACTGACAAATCAACGCGAGGGGAACGGGGGAGAACGGGACGCTTCTTGTAAGAAGCTTGGCAAGAACTTC
>JBJFHS010000097.1:0-4188 GCA_051893885.1 Eubacteriales bacterium | reverse complement strand
GATACTTATAGGTATTGTTGTGGTGCTGGTGCTTTCCGCTTCTATGTCCACTCTGTCATCCCTTGTTCTCACCTCCTCCTCGACCCTGACTCTTGACATGATAGTCCCGATCAAAGAGAAAAAGGGCGCGAAGGTTGAACAGAAGACAAAGATGCTCATGATAAGACTTCTCATCGTGTTCTTCATCGCAGTATCCGCTGTAATCGCAATCGTTCAGATGAAATCCAACGTCACATTCATTGCACAGCTCATGGGAATTTCATGGGGCGCACTCGCCGGAGCATTCCTCGCACCGTTCATGTACAGCCTCTACTTCAAGTGGGTCACAAAGACTTCGGTATGGGTCAGCTTCATCAGCGGCGTCGGAATCATGGTCGCGAATATGATATGCACCTATGCAAAGGTCACATTCATCTCGCCCTACTTCTCCTCTCCCATCAACGCAGGTATGCTCGCGATGGTAGTCGGACTTGTGCTTGTTCCGCTTGTCAGCCTTGTCACAAAGAAGCTCGACAAAAAAACGGTTGACGATATGTTCTCCTGCTACGAGAAGACCATTACGGTTCACGCTACAACATCTCTCGACGAAAAATAATTCATAAATACTGAATAAAAATTCCGCCCGATCGGCTGAAAAATGTCGGTCAGGCGGATTTTTTTTGTTTACTCCTGTGTTTTCCTTACCCATGCATCCCAGCGCGGGTCGGCTTTGATTTCCTTTTCGACTTCGGAATAGTCCGGATTGCACCAGAAGGGCCAGTCGCCGGGGAGAGTTTTCGCTATATCCGAGTGCTCTCCGACTTTACACTTCACAAACGAGACAAGCGGTGCGGTGAAACGGTGCTCTTTTCCGTCCAGTATTGCCTCAAGAGCCTTCGCGTGTTCGAGAGCCTTGTCGAGGGATACAAACGCCTCGTCCCGATATCCTCTTTCCCACTGGATCCGCGAGAGGTACAGGTATAACTGAATCAGAATTCCGTTGTACTCACCGAAGTTTCCGTCGTCGCAGATGAGATGGAACAGCCCGATACAGCCGTTGATTTTTTTTATCGGCATATCGCTCTCGTAGTGGTGCAGGTTCGTTATAGGTCCGTAAACACACTGTTCGGCAAACGATGAAGCCATCTTTAAAAGCGCGTCGCCCACATACATTGCCTCGTCCTTTCCGTCAGCTGCCGCACAAAGCAGAATTTCCCTCGAACGCTTCAGAGTGGGCATTCTTTTTGCGTATTCAATCGCCTTTGCGTTTTCGCCGAAATTGCGGTAAAGCAGTACCAGAATGTAAATCGCCTCCGTGACTGTGGTGTTGTCTTTCGCAGATTCGACGAGGTTTTCGCAGATTCTGACGGATTCAAGCCAGTATTCGTTTTTCTGATGGACGTCGTAGCTGTGCTGGATAAATCCCTCGCCGTCGTAGTAGAGCCATTCGTGGTGCCTTCTCCAGCCCGCCTCTGACAGAATCTGTGCGAGCTTTAAGAGCAGCTTTTCGTTTCCCGGGAATTCCGCGAGGGCGTTTCTCAGTGTTTCGATGCACTCGTCTATATCCGGGTTGTCATCTCTGGCGGGTATATTGCAGGCGTCGACTTTCTCAATTATTTCATTCACCCGTCTGTCGCGCTCGCAGTCATATCCGAAAAGGGAGTCTATCGTTACTCCGAAGTAGTTGGCTATAGCCGGAATCAGCGTCATGTCGGGGTATGTGGAGTTCTGCTCCCAGCGGCTAACTGCCTGACAAGAGACACCCAGCGCGTCCGCTAAGTTTTCCTGTGTCCGGCCGTCCCGCTTTCTGAGCTCACGTATTTTTTCGCCTATTTGCAGTGTCATGATTGCCTCCGTAAAAAAATGAATTCCACCGGTGTGATTAAATTGTAGCACAGCCGGATACTACAAGTCAATCATCAATTATTTGTTTAAAAATCACACTTTGTTTGATATACCGCCGCACCCGCCTCAATGATGCACATAAAAACCGAACAAAAAAAGACGAACCGCCTGAAAAAGCAGTCCGCCGTAAATGCCGTATCCGAATGGATTTAGCCGATGTTCATGTTGAACTCGACCTTGTATTCGTCAAAGGTTATCGAAATTCTGTATTCGCCGGGGTCAATTTCAAAAGAGGGTCTGAGCGCGATTCCGCAGTAGTTTTTGTCGTCGACCTTCATGTCCGGGTAGGCGTCGAAGTCGATTCCGGCCTTCACCGTGTAAGCCTCCTCGGTCGCAACAACTCCGATGTTAGCTTCGGTGTTTTCGTCGTACCAGACGTCGTGGTCGGTGAAGTAAAGCACCATAACGCCGTTTTCATATACGGGGTCTTTCTCAAGCGCAAGTATTTCAAAGTCTATAACGTCTACCTCCTCGGGAGCGAGAATCGGGTTCTGGGTCTCGGTCTCAGTCTCGGATTCCGCGGAAGTCTCGGTTGAAGGCTCGGTTTCGGTTGTTTCGTCTTCTTTTGATGAGGAACAGCCTGCCAATGCAAGTGCGGCAAGAGCGAGTATAAGGGCGATATATTTTTTCATTTCTGTAACTCCTTTTAATTTGAACAATTATTTTTCCGATTCTTGATCAATATGTCCGTGTCAGGCCTGTGTGTCCCGATTCATCTTATTATACCATAAAAAAGCGTAATATTATATGAAATATTTTAAATTTTCATCGGCAGGTATTGCGAAAATTCGGTTTTTTATATATAATATATTCGTCCCGCACACATGAATTTTAAGCAACAGCACATGATTATCTGTTTTGCGTGAAAAAGCGGGAAAAATCAAAAAATATTAAAGGACGACAGAATGAAATCAAACAAAATAATAATCCTCGACGGTGCAACGGGAACAATGCTTCAGAATATGGGTATGCCGAAAAATACCTGCACCGAAACCTATATCGTAAATAACCCGGAGAGCATTGAAAAACTGCAGAGGGAGTATTTCCTATCCGGCTCGGACGCGGTTCTGGCTCCCACTTTCGGCGCAAACAGCCCCTCGCTTGTGGGACACGGTTATCGCCCCGATGAAGTCGACGGGATATGCGCAAGGCTCGCGGAGATTTCCGTTGAGAACGCGAAGAAAATTTCGGCGGAAACGGGAAGGCGGCTTATGGTCGGCGGAGATATGTCGCCCACAGGTATGCTGCTGAAGCCGTACGGAAGCGCCGACCCCGACGAGGTTCTGGATATCTACAAGGCTCAGGCTCTCACTCTTGTGCGCTCGGGTGTTGATTTTATTGCTGTCGAAACCATGATTTCAGCGGCTGAGGCAGTTTTAGCTGTAAGGGCGGTCAGAGAGGTTTCGCACGACATTCCGCTTCTTGTGACCCTGACGGTGAACGAAAACGGACGCACCATGAGCGGGGATTCACTCGGCGCCGTGCTGATAATCCTTGCGCAGTACGGTATTTCCGGCTTCGGATGCAACTGCAGCATAGGCCCGGATGTGGTTTACGGTGCGCTTCAGCCGGTCTCCGGAATTGCGAAAAAGCTGGGCATTCCGCTTATCGCCAAACCGAACGCCGGACTTCCGATAGACGACGAAAACGGCACGCACTACCCGCTTACGCCGGAGATGATGGCGGAATATGCGGAGAAATTCGTTCGTATCGGCGTGAAATATCTGGGCGGATGCTGCGGCACTACTCCGGAGCACATAAAAGCCGTCGCCGGAAAATGTGCGGAGCTTGATTTCAGTCTGCTCGGTACGGACGCCGCCGACTGCGATTTTGACCCGAGAGCGGCTGTTGCGAATTTCCGAACCTACGCCATCCCCGACTCCGACGCGGAATATGCCAGAATAAGCGACGCGGACGAGCTGTACGACGCCTCGGACGAAGCGGACGACATTCTGTATCTCGAGCTCGAAGAAGGCGGCGGTGACATCGTTGATTCCGAACAGGCCTACATAAACGTCCCGCTCTCACTCAAAGGCGACGAAAACGAAATCGAAAAAGTACGCCGCCGCACTCTATGGAAGGTCAACTGAGCTACAGGGGGAAGTTAGTTCAAGGCTGGGGAACGAGGGGACGCGGACGCTTCTTGTAAGAAGCTTGGCAAGAACTTCAATCGTTTTTTATCATTTATCGTGTAATGCGTATGGTGGCGGTATCACTTCGGACTGGTTCTCCTGCCTCGCGGGGGAATTTAGACATCCTCGACCTCAGAAAGGGTGGAGTGAGCTCGCAGGGACCGCTAGGTTG
>JBJFHS010000096.1:0-16868 GCA_051893885.1 Eubacteriales bacterium | reverse complement strand
TCTCTGTCATATACAGTTCCGCTTTCATTATTGAGACCATGTCTCACTTGATGGTTTTATTATATCACAAAAAGCATATTTGTCAATAGAAAAAATATAAAAACACGCAGATTTAACATTTCAGACAACAAATTTTAATTTTTTATATATGAATTCGTACACTTCGCCGGTTTATTGTTCCGTACACAAACCATTCGCCTCATTACCATGAATATTCAAAGTCGATCTTTCTCGCGACGGAGTTGTCTACCACGCAGATGAAAGTCTTGCCGCAGTTGAGAATCAGCTCGTCGCCGTTGCGGTATTCGAGGTGAAGTGTCGAGGTCTTTGACTCACGCGACCAGTTGACAACCTTGCGCTTTCCGTTTGTTATGTAATAGCCCTGACCGCTGCCGACTGTTCCGACGGTAAGTCTGCCGGCCGTGTCTCCGGGAATAAGCGAAATATCGGTGAACAGGATGATAACGTTCTTGACCGAGAGCTGCTCTCCGGTGGAAGCGTCAACCTGAGCCATGCCGTTGTACTGATATCTCAGGTACTCGCCCGTCTTCTCGTCGTACACAAAGTCAACTGTCTGGATTGAGGTCGACTGCATATGCACGTGTGTCGCTGGACTTCCTGCAAGTTTGTTGTCGGTTTCCTCATCGTAGAAATTGAACAGCGGGACCTGACTTTGGGAAAGCTCGGTGCGGTAGCCAAAGTATTCGATACCGGACTTTATTCCCTCTCCCGACGTCATAAGGCTGTGCTCGTATCCCATTGTGTTCATGCGTGTGCTGTCCCTCCAGAAAGTCGAGGGAGTGTACTGATTGACGCCGTCGAGGTTTGAGATTTTGCGCCAGCTGATTTTTTCGTATGCCTGTGCGCTTCCTCCGGCGTGGACATAAATCGCGTCGTGATTTGCGAGGAAATCGACAAAATAATCGCGTGACGAGCGGACAGAGCCGATGGTTCCGAGTTTTTCGTAGTCGGACACCACCATCATAATCCTCGTGATTCCGCCCTCAGCCGCACATTCGTAGTAAATGTCCCCCTCGCAGATACCGCTCTGAGGCAGGCAGTTTCTGATATTGTTCATCATGATGGCGACCGGGCGGCGGTCTCTTTCCTCTACGGTTGTAGTTTTTCCGTTGAGGTAGTTGAAAATCCGCTCGGGCTCAGTCTCTTCGGCCTCAGCTTCGGTCTCGGTTTCGGCTTCGGTCTCACTGACATCCGGGAAATTTTCGGTGTCGGGGTCGTCGGAATATCCGGTGATGTTTGAATCCGGGTCGTCAAGCCTCTCAGCGGAGTCAGGCAGAGTGATTTCCGTCTCGGCTTCGGTCTCCGGCTCAGTCTCAGTCTCGGTTTCCGTTTCCGTTTCGGTTTCGGTCTCGGTTTTGCTTATGGGGGGTGCATTTTCGGTATCGTTTCCGTCGGTCTCAGCTGTATTTGCGGAGCATCCGGCAAGTGTCAGCACCGCGAGAGACAGCGCCAACAGACGTTTTATTTTATGCGGTAGTGTTTCCACGTCAGTTTCCTTTCTTATCTATGAAAGTATTATATCTGAGAACAGCTTCACGAGCGCGTCAGTGTTTCTCTCGTCGAAAACAGTGTCGCGCGGCGTGTGAATCCGGTTCATGTACAGCACGCCGAACCTGCTCTTTTTCAGCGCGGCGACGGCTATGGAATTCTTGAACGCCATCTGGTCGGAGGGATACAGCGCCTTTTTTGTAATTACGGGAGTTTTGCCGTATTCCGCGAGAATTTCCTGTGCGTTTTCTTCAATATAATCGGCGGATTTTCTGCCCGTGACGCTTCTTCCCTCCTTTGTCAGGAAAAGAATGCTGTCGCCGTCGGATACGCAGTCTAAATTGACGACAAATCCGCTTTTTCTCACGCCCGGATGTTTTTGTGCAAAGCCCGCCGAGCCGAACAGCCCAACCTCCTCATTGTCGAACAGTACAAAGGCGTATTTGTCAGAATTCCCGCCTGCATCCGCGAAAAGTCCGTCCGCCAGAGTGAGCACCGTCACGATGCCGGAGGTGTTGTCGTTCGCGGTGTGCGGGTTCGCCGGTCCTGCCAGAATCAGCCAAACCTCCGCCGCAAGAGTGAGAATAAGCGCAATCTCCGTAAGCAGAACAGAGCTCGACAGCGCGGCGGCAGTCACGGACAGAAGAAACGGCGGTATGAACATAAGCACTGTTATCAAAAGCTGGTAAACAATGTAAAATGGCAGGTTCAGGGGCGTGATGAAGTTCGGAAAAGGCAGTCGTGCGCAGGTGTCGTAGTGTGCGGTGAAGATTATCTCGGCCGAATCCGGGTCTCCGATGACTATATTCCGGCTTTTTATTATTTTGCCGGACTCCTCGACGCGCATCCGCTCACCGAAATGAGCTTGCAGCATAGAGATAAATTCGTTCTTCTGCCTGCGGTTTTTGCGGATTTCACAGTCGGTCATGATTTTATTTTTCCAATAGTTCATTTTCCAACGAAAAAAGCCGTGAGTGTGTTGAAAAAGCAAATATTCTCACGGCTTATTGATTTTGATTTTAATCAGGCATTCTGCTCATGCATTCTGCAGGGCAAAAGCGAGCCAGACGCATACTCCGATAACCAGAACACAAAAAGCCAGAACAGCCGAGGTGACGGTGAGTCTTTTTTTATCTCCCGCCTTTGCGAACTTTACCGCACTGCCGATCATCCACGGCAAGATAAAAGCCGCTATCAGCGCGAGGTACTGTAGAATTTCAAGCATATCAATGCTAAAATTACAGTTCGCAGTTGCCCACGGTTCTCGGGAACGGGATCACGTCGCGGATGTTGGAGACGCCGGTCAGGTACATGACGCATCTCTCAAAGCCGAGACCGAAGCCCGCGTGTCTTGCCGAGCCGTATTTTCTCATGTCGAGGTAGAAACCATAGTCCTCTTTGTTCAGTCCAAGCTCGTCCATGCGCTTTTCAAGGAGCTCAAGGCTGTCCTCACGCTGGCTTCCGCCGATGATTTCTCCGATTCCGGGTACAAGGCAGTCCATAGCCGCAACGGTCTTTCCGTCCTCGTTGAGCTTCATATAGAACGCTTTTATCTCCTTCGGGTAGTCGGTCACGAATACAGGGCGCTTGAATACCTCCTCGGTGAGGAATCTCTCGTGCTCGGTCTGCAAGTCCGCTCCCCAGAACACCTTATAATCGAAGCGGTCGTTGTGCTCCTCGAGCAGCTTTACGGCTTCGGTATATGTCACGTGGCCGAAATCGCTGGAGACGACGTGGTTGAGTCTGTCGATGAGTCCCTGGTCAACGAATTTGTTGAAGAACTCCATTTCCTCGGGCGCGTTCTCCATGACGTAGCGGATTACGAACTTGAGCATATCCTCCGCGAGCTTCATGTCGTCGTTGAGGTCGGCAAAGGCGATTTCCGGCTCGATCATCCAGAACTCTGCGGCATGGCGGGTGGTGTTGGAGTTTTCGGCGCGGAAGGTCGGACCGAATGTATAGACGTTTCTGAACGCCATCGCGTATGTCTCGACGTTGAGCTGACCGGAAACTGTGAGGTTTGTGCTCTTTCCGAAGAAGTCCTCGCCGAAATCGGTTTTTCCGTCGTCGGTTTTCGGGAGATTGTCCATATCGAGAGTGGTGACGCGGAACATCTCACCGGCGCCCTCGCAGTCAGAGGAGGTGATTATCGGGGTGTGGACGTAGACGAAGTTTCTCTCCTGGAAGAACTTGTGAATTGCGTAAGCGGCAAGGGAGCGCACTCTGAACACCGCCTGGAAAAGGTTTGTCCTCGGTCTGAGGTGGGAAATTGTTCTGAGGTACTCAATGGAATGGCGCTTTTTCTGGAGTGGGTAGTCGGGGGTTGACGCGCCTTCGAGAGAGACGTTTGTGGCGTGAATTTCAAACGGCTGCTGAGCATCGGGAGTTTCTACAATTGTACCCTCAACAACAAGAGCCGAGCCTACATTATATTTGGAAATTTCCGCAAAATTCGGAAGTGTGTTGTCGTAAACGATCTGAACGGGTTCAAAAAACGTACCGTCGGAGAGCATTATAAATCCGAAAGTCTTGGAGCCGCGAATACTTCTGACCCATCCGCCCACTCTGACGGAGGAATGGTCTACTTTGTCGCGCTCACGGTAAAGCTGGCGAAAAGAGGTGAGATCCATATCTATAATTCCTTTATATTATTTAGAAAAAATTACCTTAATTTATATTATATCACAAAACCGGAACAAAATGCAATATTATATGCAAAAAATATATGAGGCAGGAGTCTTAAATTCCCGCCTCACATGATTTATTCGGTTATTTATGCGAATCTCAGCCGAAATTACTGAACATCCTCAAATGCCTGGTTGAGCTTCTGGAGAACTTTTGTCGCAACCTTTTCGTTTCTCTGATACATGGATGTAAAGTCGCTTGTATAGTTGCGGAAGAGGTTCATGACCTGTTCGTTGTAAGAGCCAACCTGATAGTACCAGCCGAGGTCGTAAATTCTTGTCTCGAATATAAGGTCGAGCATTTCGGAGGAATCCTGGTCGCGCGAGACCTTCTCTTTGAGTGTAACATCGTAGTACGCAGGTGTAACAGTGTACATTGATTCTGCAGCGAGAGCCTCGGTGATCACGCCTGTGCGTTCAACATTTTCCTGAACCTTGGGAGCGCAGAGGAACACACTGTGCCATGAACCGACGGTGTTGTAATATGTATCCTGAGCTTCATCGTACT
Organism: Eubacteriales bacterium; assembly: GCA_051893885.1. Taxonomy (GTDB): domain Bacteria; phylum Bacillota; class Clostridia; order Oscillospirales; family CAG-272; genus UMGS1696. Next base: position 12,167 of record JBJFHS010000096.1, on the reverse strand, counting down.
TGTAATAAGGAAGGATACCGAAGTCAGCGTCCATTTCGCGGAGCTTGGGAATGAGCTGGAGGAGCTGCTGGATAAAGAGCGCCTGGTTGTTCTGGAACATTGTTACAAGGAGCTTGTCGTCCCAGTTGCTTCTCTGATATGCGTACGATGTCTGCTTGTCGAGTGCGAATGCGAAGTATTTTTCGAGTACGCTTACGGTTTTTTCGCTGTAAAGGGTGAGAGTGATCTGGCCGTCGACAACGTCAGCACACTTGATACCCGCGCCGTTGATAACACCCATGATGGAGTCGTCCCAGATGAGCACACCGTAGCGGTCTTCACTGTCAAAAATGCCATTACCGTCGATGTCTTCGGAAACACCGGAGATTATCTGAGCGTAGTTGTCAATTGTCCATGTGCCCTCTCTTACCATGTCGTAAGGGTTCTGTGTTATCTGATAATCCTGCGCCATGTTCTTGTTGTACATGATGCAGTATGTCGCCTCGTTGTCGGCAGTGGAAATGTCGCCCGTCGTATAGAACAGCTTTCCGGCTACGGTGAGGTCGGAGTTTGCTCTCTGGTCCCACCACGGCTTTTCGAGGTCGAGATGCTGAATGGTATTGAGGTCGAGAAGGATATTGTCGCTGGCGAGCTTACAGGTTGAATATCCCGCAAGCATTGCGATGTCGTAAGCGTAGTCGGCGGTGGTAACGGACTGCTTGATCGTGTTGGTACCGACGCTGTCTCCGTTTGATTCAGCGCATATTACATTGATTTTAACGTCATATTTCTGCTCAACGAAGAGGTTTCTCGAATATCTGGCGTCGTTGATGGGTTCGCCGGTATATTCTTCCGCGCTGAAGTCGTCTTTAACTGTGCCGTATTCTGCGTTTGACGAGCAGTAAATCGTAAAATCCGCTCCGTCATATGTAACGTCCGGCAGATCGGGCAGGATTTTCACGTCTTCTTCGGCTTCGGTTTCGGTGTTCTGAGCGTCGTTTGCGGTCTGGGACGTCTCACCGGCCGGCGTGCTCTCATCGGAGTTCGTCTTTGACTCAGAGCAGGAAGCAAATGCGGGCAGAAGCATTGTCATTGCAAGCAGCAGCCCAAGCGTGCGTTTTGTTTTCATACTGAAATCTCCTTCTGATAATAATGAATAAATAATTATTTTATTAAATACATATACATTATTAATATATCACATAAAATTCAAAAAATCAACTGGTAACTGAAGGAATTTTTGTATTTATTTAGAACACAAAATTATAAAATATTCACATATCCTCAATCGAAAGCTGATATGCGCCGCGAGCCCACAGAATCCATTTCGAGCGGTCAAGCGGATTTACGCCTCTGCGGGGATTAATATGCTCTTTTCCGTCCCTGCACTCGCGGTATCCGTGGAAGCTCACGCTGAGCACCGCCTTGCCTGACGACATTGATGCGAGATAGGTCGGGAAGTCCATTGAAGTGGCGACGGGAACAATTGCCTCAAGTGCGCTCGTATCGCCGAAGGTCAGCGGTGTGTCGTATTCGCCGCCCATTTTCGCGATTTCGTTAATGACCTTGCCGCAGAGATTTGTTGGGCAGGAAACGCGCATTTTCAGAAGCGGCTCGAGAATAGTGGAACCGAGCGACTGAAGTCCGTTCATAAACGCCATCGGGGTGCAGACAAAGAAATCGAGCGGGTGGGTGTGGATGGTGTGGTGCTGTCCGCCGACAAGGGTGCACTTGAAATCCGTGACTTCCCAGCCGTAAAGCCCCTGTTCAAGACAATTATAGAACGAGGTACGGATGTGCGTCTGATACCTGTAGAAAAGCTGATTTGACGGCAGTTTTCCGTGGTACGACACACCGTATCCGCGCGGCATGGGCTCAAATCTGAACTGAACCACGGCCCAGCACGGCTTCGGCATTGTGTAGTCCGCATACGCAATTCCGCTTTTCGACGGGGTTTCCTTATAAATAACGGTCGGCGGAGTGAACGAGGCGGCGAGGTTGTACTTTTCTCTGAGAAGCGAGTCGATGACCTCGAGCTGTATTTTGCCGGTGGTTGAAATCGTGATCTCCTTCTGACCGTTCTCCCACTTCGCGTCGATGTACGGTTCCTCATCCGAGAGCTCTGACAGTGCGGCGGCGAGAGCTGGGACTTTTTCCGGGTCGGAATCGGCGGGTGTTACCCTGACACGCAAAAACGGCGAGACGAGCTTATACGAATCGCTTATCTCGAGAGAGCCGACGAACTGTCCGGTTTTAGCTGACGGCAGACCGCACAGTGCCGCGATATCCCCTCCCTCGACTTCGCCAGCGTCTGTGTATTTTCCGCCCCTGACCTTTCGTATCTGCGTGACCTTTTCGTAAACAGGGGGCTTTTTTTCGATTTCAACCGCGTCGTCCTCCTCTCCGTCAGGATTGTGAAGGCGTTTGTCGGCGGGTTTTATCAGCGCGATTTCGTCCCGATTGACAATTTTCCCCCCGAAAAGGCGGATATACGAGACCTTTCCCATCTGCTTGTCGTGTTCTATCTTGAAAATAATCCCGCATAGCTCATCGGTGGCGCGTCTGTCCGATGACGGCATGAATTCGGTCATGAAGCCGCACAGCTCTCTGATACCGACGCCGAGCTTAGCCGAACCGCACAGAACCGGCGTGAGTTTACAGTCTGAAATCTCGCTTCTTAGCATTTCACGCAGTCTTTCCGGCGGGATTTTTTCGTCAGATAGGAATGCCTCAGCCGCCTCGTCGTTCAGATCCGCGAGGACTTCCGTAGTTATTTGTTCAAAATCTTCACCTTCTAAAATTTCAGCCGATGTGTCCTCACTTCCCTCTCCCGTAACCTTTGAAAGAGGCAGATAAACGGCGTCCGAGAGCTTTCTGAGGTCTTCGAGCACCTTATCGGAGTCGGCTCCGGCGCGGTCGAGCTTGTTGATAAATACAAGGCGCGGGAGACAGAGATTGTCAAGAGCTTTGATGATATTTTCCGTATGCGCGCGCACACCCTCGACGGCGGAGACCACCACAACGGCGTAATCGAGTGCGGCAAGTGAACGCTCGACCTCTCCCGCAAAGTCGACATGGCCGGGGGTGTCGATAATATTGATGTTCACACCGTTCCATTCGGTCGATGCGGTGGAGGTTCTGACGGAGATTCCGCGCCGCTTTTCGATATCGAGGTTATCCGTGACTGCGTTTCCCCTGTCGACGCTTCCGGCTTCACGCACAGCTCCGGTGAGGTACAAAAGCTGCTCGGTAAGTGTGGTTTTGCCGGAGTCGACGTGTGCGAGGATGCCGATATTGTGATATATTTTTGTTTTTTCCATAATTTTTCTGTTTTTCAGCTTATTTTTTAAATATTCGGAATTTTTTTAATTATATCATGGCAGTGCGGCAAATGCAATTGTATTTTTCGGTTTTATTCCAAATTATTCTATTAATAATAAGCATATCATACAATATATCGGACAAAATACCAAAAAAATCAGCATATTGCCATGAAAGAAATTCAGTAAAATATATTTACTTTCGGCATAAAAGATAGTATAATTGAAATTGCACGATTTTTGCATCTGTGCTGACGTTTCCGGACTGTGCAAAGACTTCCGGATTTCCCAAAACATCAAAAGCGCGTAATAAAATATACCCCTCGGACAGTCAGTATCCCTCGGGTAAAGCATAAAGCGCGTTATAATTACAATTTAATATTTGGTGTTCACATTCGGCAGTTGTATAAAGTCCATGGAGCTTTTGTCAACCGTGGCGGTTTTTTCCGTCAGAGAAATCGCAGCTGCAATCGGGAATTGTTTACCGATTTGTAACACACTCTTTGCGGGGGTTGTGATTAGCCGAAATGTGGGTTCGCGCAGAGCTGTAATACGGCTTACGTGGTCTTTTGCCGCAAAGGGGGATGCAAAAAATATGAAAAAAAATATTATAGAACTTAAAAACATTTCCGTCAAATTCGACGACGACGTAATACTCGACGATATGAGTCTCTCTATCGGGGACGGTGAGTTTGTCACGCTTCTCGGCTCGTCCGGCTGCGGAAAAACGACAACTCTGCGCATTATCGCGGGATTTCTGGAGCCTGACTCGGGGGAAGTGTTTTTTGATTCAAAGAACATGAGTGGTGTTCCTCCGTACAAGCGCGAGGTGAACACCATTTTTCAGCGTTATGCCCTTTTTCCCAATTACAACGTGTTTGAAAACATAGCTTACGGTCTCAGGGTCCGCCACGTGCCTGAGGCTGAAATCAAGCAGAGAGTTTCGGAAATGCTCACGCTTGTAAACCTCGAGGGCTTTGAAAAACGCCATATATCAAAACTGTCCGGCGGTCAGCAGCAGAGAGTCGCAATTGCCCGCGCTCTTGTGCTGAGGCCTAAGGTGTTGCTTCTCGACGAGCCTCTTGCCGCACTCGATTTGAAGCTGCGCAAGGATATGCAGAACGAGTTGAAGAACATCCAGAAGGCTCTGGGCATCACGTTCGTCTTTGTAACGCACGACCAGGAGGAGGCTCTCTCCATGTCAGACACCGTCGTCGTTATGAACGAGGGAAAGATTCAGCAGATAGGCTCGCCGATTGACATCTACAATGAGCCCGAAAACGCCTTTGTCGCCGACTTTATCGGGGAGTCAAACATCCTCGACGGCGTGATGAAAGCTGACTACCGCGCATATTTCTCCGGACGCGAATTCAGATGCCTTGACTCAGGCTTCGGAGTTAACGAGCCGGTTGACATTGTGGTTCGCCCCGAGGACGTCGATATCGTCAGAAAGGGCGACGGAATGCTCGACGGCATCGTTTCATCCGTCACTTTCAGAGGGGTACACTTTGAGATAATCGTCGACATCGGCGGCTTCAAGTGGATGATTCAGACGACGGACGAGCATCACGAGGGTGACGAGGTCGGTCTGTTCATCGAGCCTGACGCAATTCACGTCATGAAAAAGTCAAAGTATTCGGGCAGGTTCGGCGACTACAGCTCGTACTCCGATGAGCTTGACACACTCAATCAGCTGCCGGAGGACGAAGACGATGAATAAACGTTCATTCTTGCAGCGGATTCTCGGCGCTCCCTACATCATCTGGGCCGCAATATTCATAGTGGTGCCGCTGCTTATCGTTGTTTACTATTCCTTCACCGACGCAAACGGAAACTTCACTCTTGCCAATATTAAAAGTCTCGCCGACTACAGTGAGGTTTTCCTTATTTCAATCGAATATTCGCTCATCGCGACGATAATCACACTTCTGATTTCGTATCCGTTCGCGTACCTTATGAGCCGGAAGCGCGAGCACACCCAGCGTATCATGATGATGCTCGTGATGCTCCCGATGTGGATGAACCTCTTAATCCGCACCTACTCGTGGATGAACATCCTCGAAAAAAACGGAATTATCAATAATTTTCTCGCCTCCATCGGTATCGAGCCGCTCAAAATGATAGGAACGCCCGGCGCGGTCATCTTCGGCATGATTTACAACTACATACCGTATATGATTCTGCCCATCTACTCCGTCATGGCAAAAATTGAGCCCAGCCTTCTGGAAGCTGCGGAGGACCTCGGCTCAAACGGTCTCTCAAAGCTGCGCAGAATAATACTGCCGCTGTCCATGCCCGGTGTGGTCTCCGGCTTCACCATGGTTTTCGTGCCGTCAGTGAGCACATTCTACATCTCTCAGAAGCTCGGCGGAAAGATAATGCTCGTAGGCGACGCAATCGAAAAGCAGATTCAGTCCCTGTACAACTACAACCTCGGCGCGGCGCTGTCCCTTGTTCTTATGATTCTCATACTTCTCAGCATGGCTCTGATGAAAAAGTTCGCCGGAGACAGCGGTGACAACATTATTGTTTAAGGAGGCGCGGGAATGAAAAAATCTGTGGGAAACATTTTCATCGGCATTATCTATTTTCTCCTCTACGCGCCGCTTCTCGTGATGGTGTTCTTCTCCTTCAACGAGGCAAAAAGCACCTCCGTGTTCACGGGCTTCTCGCTGAAATGGTACCGAGAGCTCTTTTCCTCGAGCACTACGATGACCGCGCTTAAAAACACGCTGATTCTGGCGGTTATGTCGTCCGTGATAGCGACCCTGATCGGAACGGCGGCTGCGGTGTACATCTACTACCTGAGGAAAAAGTGGTGGAAAAACACGCTCGATATCGTGACTAACATACCCATGATGAACCCCGATATCGTCACCGGCGTGTCACTCATGCTCCTATTTGTGTTCGTCGGCCGTCTCATCGGAGCGCAGAACTCGCTTTCGTTTCTGACGCTGCTCATCGCACACATCACGTTCAACCTGCCGTATGTGATACTCAACGTCCTGCCGAAGCTCAATCAGACCGACCCTCACCTTGTCGAAGCGGCGCAGGATCTCGGCAGCACTCCCCTTCAGGCGTTCTTCAAGGTGATTCTCCCCGCGATAATGCCGGGCGTCGCATCAGGGCTTCTCATGTCCTTCACGCTCTCCCTCGACGACTTCGTTATCAGCTACTACACGACAGGCTCGAGCTTCCAGACACTCCCGCTTCTCATCTTCTCAATGACCAAAAAGACGGTAAAGCCCGATATGTACGCGCTCTCGTCGATTATTTTCGTGACGGTGCTGGTGCTTCTTTTAATCGTCAACATCGGTCAGATAAAAGCCGCAGGGAAAAACGAAAAGCGCGGCTGATGTATCCTAATATAATTTAAATTACAAATTCAGGAGTTATAAGATAAATGAAAAAAACATTCTTCTCACGCGTATCTTCGGCAGTCCTTGCGGGATTAATGCTCACATCAGCTTCCGTCCTCACTTCATGCGGCGGCGGAAACTATACTCTCGATGAAACCCGTGCGGAATACACCCGCGAATACGAGGGAACCACCCTCAACGTGTTCAACTGGGGTCTTTACATCTCCGACGGAAGCGAAGGTTCGTTTGACGTGAACCGCGCGTTTGAGGAGCTGACCGGAATCAAGGTAAACTACATGAACTACGAGTCGAACGAGGCGATGTACGCAAAGCTCAAGTCCGGCGCGGTATCGTACGATGTAATCATCCCCTCTGACTACATGATTGAGCGTATGAAAAACGAGGGCATGATCCAGAAGCTCGATTTTTCAAAAATCACAAACTACGACCTCATCGACGGGCAGTACAAAAACCTCTACTTTGACGAAAACAACGAGTACAGCGTTCCTTACAGCGTCGGTCTCGTCGGCATGATATACAACACCACAATGGTAGAAGGAACACCCGACAGCTGGGAGATCATGTGGGATGAAAAATACTCCGACAACATCCTCACCTTCAACAACCCGCGCGATGCTTTTGCGATAGCACAGTTCCTTCTCGGCATTGACATCAACTCCACCGACAAGTCCGACTGGGACAGAGCCGCAGAAAAGCTCAAGGAACAGAACAAAGTGCTTCAGGCGCGTGTAATGGACGAGGTGTTCAACAAAATGGAGGGCGGAAATGCCGCTATAGCTCCGTACTACGCCGGCGACTTCCTTACAATGCAGGAGAACAATCCCGACCTCGCTTTCGTTTACCCGAAGGAGGGCACAAACATCTTCGTCGACTCGGTCTGCGTACCTTCAAATGCCTCCAACTACGAAGCGGCTATGATGTACATCAACTTCCTGCTTGAGCCGGAGGTAGCTCTCGCCAACGCGGAATACATCTGCTACGCCTCCCCGAACACCTCGGTTGTAAATAATCCGGAATACTCCTATTATCAGGATGAAATTCTCTATCCCGGTAATCTCTCCGAAATGACCACGGAATACTTCCACGACATCGCACCCGAAATCCGCACCTACTACGAAAAGCTCTGGGAAGAAATCCTCCTCGCCGATTGATCTCACACGCTTTTGATTCAAACAGAAAACGCTGTATCATGTGAAAAAATCACGGTACAGCGTTTTCTTATTGGATTTTTCTCAGCTTTTCGAGGACTGAAACAAAGTTTTCCGGCAGTGGGGTCTCAAATCTCATCTCCTGACCCGTTCTCGGATGCCGGAGAATCAGTGCATACGCGTGGAGCATCTGCCCGTCGATCAGCGCGGAGTTGTGCTTCTCAAACGAGGTATGACCGCCGCCGTATGTCTCGTCCCCCATAAGCGGATGACCGATGTACGACATATGAACGCGAATCTGATGCGTCCGTCCCGTCTCAAGCACTGCCTCTGCATAGGTAAACGGCACACTGTACCGCTCGAGAACCCGCCAGTTTGTGACTGCATTTCTCGCCTTCATGTCGGGGGACTTTATTACCGCCATTTTTTTCCTGTCCGTCGGATGTCTGCCGATCGGTGCGTCGATTCTTCCGCTGTCTTCCCGCAGATTCCCGACGCAGATAAGCCGGTATTCGCGGTGCATCGAGTGGTCCTGCAGCTGCCGGGCGAGTGAGAGGTGCGCCATGTCGTTTTTCGCCGCGCAGATAAGCCCCGTTGTGTCGCGGTCTATCCGATGTACTATCCCCGGTCTGTTCACTCCCCCGATTCCCGAGAGAGACGAGCCGCAGTGGTACATCAGTGCGTTGACGAGCGTGCCGTGACTGTGCCCGGGAGCGGGGTGAACCACCATTCCGACGGGCTTGTTCACGATTATTATATCGTCGTCCTCGTATTTTATATCGAGCGGTATGTCCTCGGGTTCGGCATCGCAGTCCTCGTTTTCCGGAAATTCGACCTCAACCGTGTCTCCCGAACGCAGCTTGTAATTTTTCTTTGAGGCAGTCTCGCCGGAGATTCTCACGTTTCCGTTTTCGATGAGCCGCTGTGCCGACGAACGGCTTATCTCCGCACGCTCCGAAACGAACGAGTCAAGCCGCTCTCCGCCTTTCTCAGACGTGTAAACAAGGATTTCTCCGCATTCGTTTTCATTCATCTCCGCCGTCTCCACTGCCTGTCTCGCTGCTCTGTGCCGGTTCCGCTTTTCTGCGCTTTTTCTCGGCGAGCTCCTCAATTATCACGGCAATTATGAACATGGCACATCCAACGCAGACAAACGAATCCGCCACATTGAATACGTAAAAATCTATAAACCTGCAATCAATAAAATCTATAACGTATCCGCGCGCAATTCGGTCTATCATGTTGCCGACCCCGCCGCCTATTATGAAGCAGAGCGCGATCCGCATCCACCACGATTTCGGTTTTGTCGCAGTCAGATAGACGAAAACCGCCGCGATTCCTACGACTGACAGAATCATGAAAATCCAGCGGTGGTCAGCGAGCATACCGAAAGCCGCCCCGCGATTCTCGACATACGTAAAGTGAAATACGTTTTCAATCAGCGGGTATGTGGAAATCTCTGTCAGGTTGGCGGCGGCGAAAAACTTTGTCAGCTGATCCGCCGCAACACAGAAAATTATTATCAGAATGTTTAAAAGCATAGCCTCTCCGAATTATTTTTTATGCCATTTTCCGCTTTTTTTCTGAGGTGCAGACGGCGCTACTGTGGGCTGACGCCTGATTTCATCGACGCTTTTTTTGGCGTTCTTGTTTGAATAAACAATGTCAAACTCATCCGTCAGAGACAAATCGCGCCCCTCTTTTCCGTCGAAAATCGAGTCCATCTCAACATAGTTTCCCTCACCGTCTTCGGAGTTGAAGTCGTCCGTCTGCGCCGAATCGGATTTTTCCTTTTCTTTCCGACCCTCTCTGAGCAGATTTCCGATATCGAGCACGCGAGTTTCGTCACCGATAAAGTCATCCTCCTCCGCTAAAGCGTCATCATCCTCCGCGCCGAGCAGTTCCTCATCGTTGAGAATTCCGAAAAATTTATCGAGCTGGCGTCTTCTGACCTCGTCGGCTTCGCTTATCACGCTTTCGTCCCCGTTTTCGGACAGGTCTTCATCCGGCAGAACCTCTTCTTCGTCGTCTTCAAGCCCGAGCGCGTCGTTTATGTATTCTTCGTCCGCGCCGCCATCCTCTGCGTATTCGTCCTCGAGGTCAATGTACAGATCCCTGCCGCTATTTTCGTCCGATGTGCCTGCGTCGTCTTCCTCAGTCTGAGAGGCGGCGTCGGTTGTTTCTTCATCCGGCTCTGTTTCAGACTCGTCGGAATCAGTTATATCTTCGTTTTCGTCTTCGACGTAGTCCTCGTCCGTTTCATCCGACGGATAAAGCTCATCGATTCTGTCGGAGAAATCTTCCGCCGAATTCGTCATTTTCTCTATCGACTCGATGTGGGAGTTGTACAGCTCGAACAGGGAGTCGCGGAAGGATATAATTTCATCGTACATATCGCCCGCGGTCTTTGAAAGTCCATCCGCTGCGCCGCGAACCTTTTCCGAATAAGCCTCAGCCTCAGCGATGATTTTTTCAGCCTCGCTCGCAGCTTCCTCCGCAGCCTCTCTGACCGCCTCCTCAGCCGCCTTTGATGCACCCGCGCGGATAGCTTCGGCATCTTCATTTGCCTTTTTTATGATGCTGTCGGCGGTTTTTTCGGCCTCTGTGACCTCAGGTGTGCCTTCATACTTGCTTTTTTCGAGGTTGATTTCGTCGAGTTTCTGAAGCGCGGCGGCCAACTTACGCTCGTTTTCGCTGTTTCTGCGCTCGAGCTTTTTGAATTCATCGATAATGTAGGAGAGATACGCGTCGACTTCATCCGGAGAATAGCCGCGCAGAATTTTCTGAAACGTCTTTTTTCTGAAATCTTTTGCCATAATTAGTCCTTCCCACAATAAATACGTGTATTTTGATTTGTGTGAACACGCTCTAACATTCAAATGTATTTCTGCAGCTTTAATTTTATTCTTCCGCTTTTTGTCTGTCCTGCGATTTCTCCGACAATGAATTTTCCGTATCCGCGCACAGAGAGCACATCCCCGTCCTTCACTTCGGCTGACACGTTGTCGTTCTGCCTGTAATTCAGCTCGGCGAGACCTTCTCTGACCATCTCCGCAGCGGTTTCACGTGATTTTCCGGTGACAGCCTTAACGACAGCGTCAAGGCGAGGGGATGCCACAACAGCCTCAATGCTCTCATACGCGCGTGGAATAACGTATTCCGGCGAAACTGACACCTCCTCGGTTTTCACTCCGTCGCGGCCGATTTTAACGAGCGAATCGAGAAGGTAATTTTTTATCTTTTCGTGGACAAAAACCATCGCCTCGCATTCGGAAATGACGGCTATGTCCCCTATGACGCTTCGTTCGACGCCGAGTGAGAGAATCCCGCCCATGAAATCGCGGTGCGTGAGGTTTTTGAAACCGCTTCCCTTCACCCTGAGTGCGCATATGGGTAGCTCGGCGGCGACATTCGGGTTTTCGGTCAGAAATTTTGCGAACACGGCACATCTCTCGGCGTCAATCGGAAGCCTGTGAGCCGGAGCGTTCTCGGGCAGGTACCATTCGGGCAGAAAAACGGCGGCGCATCTCTCGCATCCAACGCATCCGCCCCAGAAAAAGCAGCTGTCCGCACCGCCGCGTCTCAGAAGCTCTGCATAAACCTCCGCCCTCTCACCGGGAGTCAGAAAATCCGTACAGGTCACGGCGTACTCGGCTTCCCTCATTTTTTCGAGAGCCTGAGATACCGCCACACTTGTTTTATCTTTCATATTTTACAGTCAAAATCAAAGGATCATCTCAAGAATCGAGAGAAGTATAAACGTTATAAAAAACGACATATCAATCGGCATTCCCTGAAACCAGCCGAAGTAGTCAATTACACTTCTGACCGGCATAATCACGGGTTCGGTCACAGTGTACAGGAAATTTACGACAGGATTATCCTCGTCAATCGGAAGCCAGCTCACGATAGCGCGCGCCATCATCAGAAGCTCAAGCACGATTAATATAATCCTGACCGTAGTCGAGACTACATATAAAACCTGATACATATATATCCTCAGTTAAAATTTAAGCAAAGCCGTACCGGTGCGCAGCCGCATATAAAAAACCCGAGCTATACCGGAAAAATGGCATAGCTCACATATAAAGAATATATCAAATAGTTAGTTATTATTCCGGTTTCGGCGAATTTGAGTATAGAAACAATACCTGACAGGAAAACTCCGGTCAAGCTCTACTGTTGTCTATGTAGTTGTGCGGCTTTTCAGCAAAAAAATCAGTTGAAGTCACCGAAATCGTCGCCGGAGTTGTCCTTGGGTTCACTCTGAGGCTCAGGGCGGCGCATTGTCTGCTTGATCTGCGCGTTTTCAACATCCACATTTGAAGTTGTGATGACGT
>JBJFHS010000095.1:0-4262 GCA_051893885.1 Eubacteriales bacterium | reverse complement strand
GTCAATCCAGTCTTTTCGCTCGATTAAAAATTTTTCAATATCTTTTTCAGGCAGCCGATATGGAGCGCGGACAACAATTTCGCAGTCCCGGGTGATTTCGATCGACAGCGATGTTCTCCCGCTTCTGATAAGTCTGATACTGTATTCCGTTTGACATCACATCCGATAAATATTTTTAATATAATACCACATTACTCACTTTTCTGCAACATTGTTTTATAAAATGTTATATATGTTAATTTCGCGGAGAAATGTTAATGAAAATATTATAAAATTTGTGAAAATGTTATTGCGAACGAAAGAACGATGTGTTATAATTTATTCTGTAATAATATTCGGAGTATGGCTTAAATCCGAATTTAAAAAATTATATGTGAATTCACCGAAAAAAAGGAGTAAGCGTTATGATGAAGGTCAGCACATCGACAAGCAGTATAGTGGGACGTTTTGGAATCGAAAAAGCAATGAATATACTCGGAGACGCGGGCTTTGAGGCAATTGACTTCGGTATGTTCCATCTTCCGCCCGACGGAGATGCTTACACAAAATGGGATACAAATGAGTTTGCGGGATATTTCAAATCCGTGAAAAAGGAAGCGGACAAAAACGGACTTGAGATTTTCCAGTGCCACGCGCCGTTCCCGCTGAAGGTTTACAATGACGACAAGGACGAAATGCTTCTCAACTGCGCAATCAAGTCAATTTACGCCTCTGCATACCTCGGATGTCCGCATATCGTAGTTCATCCCGCAATGCACCACAGCTTTATATACGGCAGAAATTACGAGGAGTGCAGAAAATCGAACTTCGAGTTTTACGGAAAAATGGTGCCGGCTCTGAGAGAGACAGGAGTCAAAATGTGCATCGAGAATATGTTCGCCGGAGACCCCGAAACCGGAAAACGAATTCCCACAACCTGCTCGAGAGTCGAGTGGATGATTGATTTCATCGACGGACTGAACGAGCTGTACGGCGGAGAAATGTTCGTTGCCTGCCTTGACACCGGTCACGCGCTCATTTCCGGCTCAGGTCCCACCCATATGCTCACCGAGCTCGGCGCGAGAACCAAAGTACTCCACGTTCAGGACAACGACGGCTACAACGATATGCATCAGGCTCCCGGACGCGGAAAAACCAACTGGATGCAGTTCCTCACCGCACTGAAGGAAGTCGGATACAGCGGAACATTCAATTTTGAGGCGGACAGCTTCTATGACCAGTGGAGCAACAACACGCTGTACGGTGAAAGTGTTTGCAGAGCCGCCGCAGCCACACTGTATGCGATAGGAAGAAACTTTGCGGATATCGTAACCGCGGAATGAATTATTAGAAAATATGCATAAAAAAAGATTTAAAGGCGCGATATTTGATCTGGACGGAACTCTCGCCTGCACTCTGCCGGACTTACATATATGCATGAACCTGATGCTCGGCGAAATGGGTTATCCGCTTCAGTCGGAGCAGGATATCCGCAGGCACGTGAACTACGGTGAGAGGGATTTTATCAGGTTTTCACTCCCCGCCGAAGCAGCTGAGGATGAAGCGGTGTTAGATAAATGCGAGGAGGTATATCTCGGATTTTACAACAAACACTGCTGCGACAACACATATATTTATCCCGGCGTGGAGAAATGCCTGCGTGAACTCGAGGAGGGCGGAATCTGGCTCGCGGTGCATACAAACAAAAAACACGAGCTGGCCTGCCTTATGCTTGAGCGACTCGGTGTGAGCAGATATTTCAATATGGTTCTCGGAGACGGCAGATATCCGTCAAAGCCCGCGCCGGACGGTTCATACGCTATCGCACGTGAAGCCGGATTTGAATGCAAGGACTTCTGTTTTATCGGCGACTCAAACGTGGATATCGAAACCGCAAAAAATGCCGGAATGTTTCCCCTCGGAGTGACATGGGGCTACCGCGATGAGGACGTGCTGCGTCAGAAAGGTGCGGGGCTCATAGTAAATTCAGCGGATGAAATAACAGAGTTTATTCTTTGAACGAATTAAATCAACGTAAAAAGAACCTGATGCAGTGTCAGGCTCTTTTTTATTGCTGTGTATTTCGTTATGCTTCGGCTATTCGGATTTGAGCTTTTCGGCGAGCTCCATTATCAGTATTTTCTGTGAGCCTTCCATATGTCGAGAATCATCTGATACCTCTCCGGAGGCATACCCTTGAAGGGGACGTTGCTTGTCGCGAAGATGTAACCGCCTCCCTCACCGCCGTATTTCAGGCAGTATTCCGCACTCTCGCGGACTTCATCGTCGATGCCGGTCTGCATCGCAGCGCAGTGTACGTTTCCGCACAGTGCCACACGGTCGCCGTACAGACGCTTTACCTCGCGGATGTCAACGCCTGCCATCGGGTCGATTGAGTGGAGCGCGTTCGGTCCGGCTTCTACGAGAGAATTGATGATCGGCATGATGTTTCCGTCGGTGTGCTTTATCATCAGCATTCCGTCGTCGCGTCCCGATTTGCATATCTTCGCGAGGAACGGCGTGATGTATTCGTCAAACATAGCGGGGGAGAGGAACGGGCCGGAGTTGTAGCAGTAGTCGGAGCAGAGAAGCGCAACGTCAAGTCCGGCAGCGTGCTGTCTCTTGTTTGCCTCAACCGCGTTGTTCGCCATCCTTTCGGCATCGGCGAGAACTCCTTCGGGGTCGTCAGCTATTCTGTATGCGAAACCGTACATATCAGAGCCGCTCGGGATAGCAAATGTGCCGTCACCGTGTCCGCCGAAAAGTCTTGTGTCGCCGAAATGCTCGCGAAGTCTCTTTCGGAACGCCTTGGTTATCGGGGAGTTGACGTCCCACCATTCGGGGCAGTAAACGGGAATTATTGAGTAGTCAAGTCCGGGTCTCGAGTCCTTTTCGGGGTCACCCGAAAGTGCCGCACCGCCGATGTCGTAAGCTGTGCCTGTTCCGTAAACACGCGCGAATTTGTCCGCAAGATCATATGACGCTTTTTCGAGCTCGGCGGGTGAGAGTTTTGCTCTGTTTTCGCCGTTCAGCCTGTTATCCCCGAGAGGATATCCGAAAAATTCCTCCGAAAGCTGGAATTCAAGCTCAAAGGTGGGTATTTCATCCGGCTGTCCGAGTGTCAGAGCGGTGCGGGCTCTCTCAGCCGGTGTCCATATTTTTGACATGATGTAAATCTCCTTGATATATTAAATGTATGTAATTATATAATTGTTTCTTCACAAAATATAGTTATAATTTTATCTGAATTGTAATAATTTATTATTTTGTATTATATGCCTTATTAAAATCGGAAATATATGGGGCTGCGCATGATTTTTTTGTGATTAAGCAATGTTTTAAATGACACTTACTTATTGACTTTTGTCATGATTTATTGTATAGTGAATGCAAAATATTGTAAATTGTCAAAATCACACAGTTTATTGTTTTAATTTTGTTTTTGGAGAAATTCTATGGCGACGGGAATTTATGCTTTGATTTCCAAAGAACGCATATCCGACGTTTTGTCAACGCTTCAGGAATTTATTGATATTCCCATTCAGCTCATTGACACAAACGGTCAGGTGCTCCAGCAGTACGGCAAAGTCATCCCATACTGCTCGCGTCTCAAACAGACAATATTCAAGCCGGAGGAGTGTGCCAAAATACATATGAAAGCCGGGGAGCACGCCAGAACTCTCGGAGAAGCCTATATTTTTACCTGCCACGCCGAGCTGAGTCACATAGCCTTCCCGCTGATTCACAACAACGAGCTGATAGGTACGGTTATCGCCGGCCCGTTTCTCATGGAAAATCCGGACAGCACACTTGTGAGCGGACTTCTCGAAAAATACGCCATGACGCCCGCACTTTCAATAGAACTGCTCGATATGCTCTCCGAGCTCAGCGTGCTTCAGCCGAACAGAGTGAATGTGCTTAAAAAACTGATGGAGCAGCTACTTTCCCCCCTTCTGCCGATGGAGCGGATTTTGCTGATGCAGACGCAGGAAAAAATGAGCTATCAGTCGAAAATAAACGAGACGATTCAGCTGTACAAGGAGCAGAAAACGCCGTCAACCCGGGATCTGCTATATCATAAGGAAAACGCTCTGATAACCAAAGTCCGAATCGGGGACATTGACGGCGCAAAAACTCTGATGAACGAGCTGCTCGCATATATTATTTACACGGACGGCGCTTCGGTTGACGATTTCAGGGTTCAGGCAATTGAGCTGTCTTCAATGATTTCGCGCGTTGTTCTCGAGTCGGGAGTGTCGGCGGAGCGAATACACAAGCTGCAG
>JBJFHS010000094.1:0-4272 GCA_051893885.1 Eubacteriales bacterium | reverse complement strand
GATTAAGCGAAAAACAAAAAAACTGGCACCGAAAAAACAAATCGGTGTCAGTTTTTTGTCGTTTATTCTGCGCCTGTACAGCTTATTCGAACTCGTAGCCGAGCTCCTTCATGTCGTTTTCAAAGAAGTCAAACATATGAACGCCGTCGTCTTTTTTGTATCTTCCTACAGAATCGGGGCGCATTTCTATTTTCGCAATCGGGATTCCGAGGTAATCCGAAATCCTTGCGATTGTGTTGTCCTGATCAAAAACCATGTCCTCGAATCTTACGGACAGGTGATTTTTCGGCGTGGGAACAGAACGGACTATCTCGCGCTGATACAGCCAGCTTATTGCGCGGTTTGTTCTGATGTCGTCGGTTTTGTCGTATTCTATGCCAAAGCTGTTGAGGTCGTCCGTGAGGTGTGAGGACAAAATGCAGTCTCTCGGGTCGCGAACCCAGAAAATATACTTGATATCGGGGTACATTCTTGCGATCCACGGATAGACAAGTGTGGTTTCGGGTATTTTCCAGCCCTTGTTTTCGCACTTGGACTCGAACACCGTGTGAAGATATTCCTCAATCAGCACTTTGAATTCATTCGGAATCGGGCATGAATTTACAACGGAGAAATCCCACTTGTTGTTTCCCTCGTATTTGACATACTGTGCAAAAACGCGGCAGGCATCATACATTTTCTGAGGCGGCAAAAGGTCACCGGATACGTTGAGCGGTTCTCCCATGTAAACTCCGCTCGCCGACAGTGTATGAGATATGGAGCGTGTTCCGGAATGTCCGCGTCCTATTATTGTTATAAGCATAATTTTTCCTTCCTTCAATTTTAATAACTGATGTTACGAGCATTTGACTGCTTTTAGTTTATCACATCGGCTGATTTATGTCAATATCCGCATATGATAATTATTGTA
The DNA here is from genome assembly GCA_051893885.1 of Eubacteriales bacterium. Taxonomy (GTDB): domain Bacteria; phylum Bacillota; class Clostridia; order Oscillospirales; family CAG-272; genus UMGS1696. Next base: position 3,362 of record JBJFHS010000094.1, on the reverse strand, counting down.
GAAATCCGTCAGTTTTATTTCAGGCATTACAGCTTTATTATCCCCGCTGAACCTTCTCTGCCATGTGACTTTCCGCGAGCAGTTTGTATTTTTCCCGTGTTGCTTCTCCGCCTCTTATATGGCGCTCGGCTTTGTTTTTGTCAAGCACGGCTTTAACGCTTTTGTGCAGTGCGGGATTTATTTTCATCAGTCTTTCGGTCACATCTTTATGTACTGTGGATTTGCTTATTCCGAATTTTGCCGCTGCATCTCTCACCGTCGTGCCTTTTTCAATAATATATTCCGCAAGAACAACGCATCTCTCGCTGAACTCATATTCAGGATTCATATATCCCTCCAAAGGATTTATTCAATCAATTATATGAATCCATCGGAATTATATTACAAAAACAGCCGCAAATTGTTAATCCGGCTTGTGGATAACTTTTCGCGGCTGCATTAATTGATTCAGTTTTCAAACACGAAGGTCGTTGTTGTATCGTATTTTTCGCCGGGTTTCAGCACAGTGTTTGTAAATCCGGGGTGATTGATTGAGTCGGGCATACACTGTGTCTCAAGGCAGACTGCGCAGTGCCTGTACTGAGCAACACCGTTTTTGAATGCGGGGTCTGAGAGGTTTATCATGTTTGCGGTGTATATCTGAACACAGGGCTGGTCGGTGTAGAGGCTGAGCTTTCTGCCGCTCTTCGGGTCGACGAGAGAGCCGCGCTTGACATACTTTCCGTCGTAATCTGCGAACGCGAAGTTGTTGTCATAGCCGCCTAACTCTTTCATCATCGGATAATCAGAGCTGAAGCCGTCGCCTAATCTTTTGCCTGCCCTGAAATCGTACGGTGTTCCCTCAACGTCAATAAGCTTGCCGTCCGGGATCAGCTCGCTGTCAATGCTGTTGATTTTATCGCAATCAAGTGTGAGGATGTGGTCGTCGATAACGCCTGCTTCATATCCCGCGAGGTTGAAATACGAGTGGTTTGTCAGATTGACAATTGTAGTCTTATCGGTTTCGGCTTCATAGTGGATTGAAAGCGCGCTGTTTGCGGATAGTGTGTATGTAACTTTTACGCTGAGAGTTCCCGGGTAGTTCTCTTCCCCGTCCGGGCTGACATATGTGAGAATGAGTCTGGGTTCTTCTTCAGTGCCGCCTTCCTCAACGTTCCAGATTTTTGCGTTGAAGCCGTCTTTTCCGCCGTGGAGCGAGTTATTTCCGTCGTTCTTATAGAGGTTATATTCCTTGCCTTCGAGGGTGAATTTTGCGCCGCCGATTCGGTTTCCGATACGTCCGATGAGCGCGCCCTGATATCCGCCGGAGGTGAGATATCCGTCGATGCTGTCAAATCCACAGATAACGTCTGCGGGAGTGCCGTTTTTGTCCTTGACCCAGATGCTCTTCAGAATGCCGCCGTAGTTGAGAATGCAGGCGGAGGTATTTGATGAGTTCGACAGTGTGTAGGCATATACCTCACATCCGCACGGGAGTTTGCCGAACAGTTCTTTTTTTATCATAATTCTTCTCCTTATCAATCCTTGGATATAAATCCTTGGATTCAGTCCTCGTAGCCGTTCGGATTCATCTTCTGCCATCTCCATGAATCCTCGCACATTTCTTTTATGCCGTTTTCAGCCTTCCAGCCGAGCTCTTTTGCTGCCAGATCCGCGCTCGAATAGCACTTGTCGATATCCCCGGGACGTCTGGGCTTGATTGAATACGGAATCTTAACTCCGGTAGCTTCCTCAAAGTTCTTAACGATGTCGAGGACGCTGTAGCCGATTCCGGTGCCGAGGTTGTAAATCTTGAGTCCGCAGTTTTCATTGATTTTTTTGACGGCGCAGACGTGTCCCTTGGCGAGGTCGACAACATGGATATAGTCGCGAACACCGGTACCGTCGTGAGTGTCATAGTCATTTCCGAAGACACCGAGCTCTGGGCGTTTTCCGACTGCCACCTGTGTGATATATGGCATGAGGTTGTTGGGAATTCCGTTGGGGTTTTCGCCGATGAGTCCGCTTTTATGCGCCCCGATGGGGTTGAAATAGCGGAGGAGAACCACATTCCACTCGTTGTCAGCCTTTTGAATGTCGGAGAGAATCTGCTCGAGCATGGATTTTGTCCAGCCGTAGGGGTTAGTGCAGTTTCCTTTGGGGCAATCTTCCGTAATCGGAATGAATGCAGGATTTCCGTAAACCGTTGCGGAGGACGAGAATATTATATTTTTGCAGCCGTGTTTTCTCATGACGTCTACAAGCACAAGAGTTCCGCTTATGTTATTGTTGTAGTATTCCCACGGTTTAGCTACAGATTCACCGACTGCCTTTAATCCCGCAAAATGGATAACGGAGTCAATCTGTTCATTTTCAAAGATATTTTCCATCGCATCTCTGTCGAGAATATCTGCGAGGTAGAATTTTACCGGCTTACCTGTGATTTTTTCAACTCTTTCAAGTGATTTGCGGCTTGAATTGCAGAGGTTATCGCAAACAACGACGTCGTATCCGGAATTCTGAAGCTCTACAACTGTGTGAGAACCGATATATCCGGCGCCGCCTGTAACAAGAATAGCCATAACTGAATCCTTTCTTTAAAAAAATCTGCTTTTAAATTATAAGCCGATGAACCGAAGTGGGGTTTACCGGCTTAATTTTTATATAAATTTATTTCCAGAGTCCGTCGGGGTATTCGCCTTCCTCAATGAGCTTGCTGAGCTTTGCAATAACGTCGGGCTTGTCGTCTGCGTATGTAACACCGAACCACTTTGCGCTGGTGGTGAGAACCTTGACGTCGCATTTGTTTTCCTTAATCATCTTTCCGATGGAGTTAGGAAGGAGTGATTCGCCCTTGAGCATATTTGTCTCGGGATCGTTAAGGAATGCGTTGAAATCTTCCTCGAGGTCAGCGAACACGGAAGATCCGAAGCCCCAAAAGTTCATGGAAACGACTGTATCGTTGGTAAGATGAACCTTTTCGCCGTCTTCCTCGAAATATGCGCCGCCCTCTTCCTTAAAGAGCTTTGTTCTTTCGACGATTTTGTCGAGCATACCGTTCTGGTCTTTATGGCAGACACCTCTTGCAACGCTTCCGTTGTCGGTGAGAGTGTTTCCGAGCATATATCCTACCATGCAGTAGTGTTTTTCGGAAGTGTCAGTGTTTCTGATGAATTCAGCTGCCTTCATGAACGCGTCACGTCCGTAGAAGTCGTCTGCATTTATAACGGCAAAGCCTTCCTTGATGACATCCTTGGCGCAGAGGAGAGCGTGTGTGGTACCCCACGGCTTTACTCTGTCTGCGGGAATTTTATCTGCGGGAACAAGAGTGTCCATCTTCTGGAATACGTATTCAACTTCAACCTTTTTTTCGATTCTCTGAC
>JBJFHS010000093.1:11312-17163 GCA_051893885.1 Eubacteriales bacterium | reverse complement strand
GTGCTTCGCGTTTGTCGGCGGAAATCCTTCTGAACCCGTCAAGCGTAGCCTGTCCGCCGTCCATCAGCCACATGGCGAGAATTTTCAGAATTTCCGGATTCAGCTGGCTGGCGTAGTTGTCTTCGGTGATCTCTGTGCAGAGCTTTTTCAGAAGGAGGGCGGCTGTCATATCGTGGTTGCCAAGGATGGGGAAGACGTTCATCCTCATGCTCATATCCTGGAGAAGCTCCACGGACTGCGGACCGCGATCCACTGTGTCGCCGAGGATGTAGAGATCGTCGTCGTCGGAGAAACGGATCAGATCGAGCATTTGCAGATACTTCTGATATTGACCGTGCAAATCGGACATAACGTAGGTCATAAAAGGCTCCTTTCGCGATTGGTTTTTTATGTTGCCGATGAATGTATGTGAGGACCGAGTAAAACAGGCGGCATATTATATATCTTTGACTTATCAGAGACAATAATTGTTGTATATCCTTCATGACCTCTTGCAGGCAGTTCATACTTCCTTGAGTGAAGAAGGAAAAGAATGAGTTTCCATAAATCATCCTGACGAAGATCGTCATCCGATAAATTGAGAATAAGCATTTTTTTATTGAGGAGATAATGGACGATGTCGATATTTTTCATGGACTCTGTACAGGAATTTCTAAATTCAATTATTTTTGCGGAAGTCATATGGCAGGCTTCAGGATAATAATTTATCAATTCGCTGCAAGTTTCATCGGGAGCCGGAGATGTTATATGCACATTTGCGTTATCTGAAAGAAGCATATCCAATTTGTTTTTATCAATAGCTGTCATTTCGGTTTCTCCTGTTATATAAAAATATTGTAGAAAGCAGATTTCGACTGCCTGACGTTACGCACATATGTCACGGTATCTTTCCGAGTTGAGCACCTGCTCCATCATGGAATACGGCGTGAACTCATACGACATCATCTGAGAAAACAGAGACGGGCTGGCACCGGAAACAAGCGCAACACCTTTTTCATCCATACGGACGGGAAACTGCTGATTGCGGGCAGAAACATTCCAGTATATGACCTGCGGCAGTTTGTATCCGTAGTCTTCAAACTTTTCTTTGGCGTCTTCAAATACGGTTTTGTCGGGATCAACGCCTTCGTCGAACTCCATATCCGAAATGATGTAGAGCAGCTCGGGAAGCTCGGACTGCGGCAGCTTGTTTTTTACCGCCGCAACAAGTATCAGCATGAAGACCTCGTACAGATCGGTGTTGGCGAACTCGTTGTACGACATACAGTAATTTACCTTTTCTGCAATATCACAGCCTTTTATTTTAACCAGCTGCGGGGTACGAGAAAAGGTTATAAAGTGATTTGCAAAATGACCGCGGTTGTGTTCGGCAAAATAGATGCCAAGAGAAACAGCCACGGTTATGGGAAGAATCCCACCTTTGTGATCGAAGTACATGGAGCCGGAGCCGTCGATGACCGCCAGTGCGTTGCGTGAATCGGTGTAATCCGGCAGTGCTCTCCACGCGGTATCAAGGGTATAGATTGTGTACAGGTCATGCTCTTTCATTGCGGCGCGGACGATTTCGTAGGGATACAGAGTGCCGGCGTTCATTTTCGCTTTGCCTGCACGGACTTTTTTGATATACGCTTCATACCGCTCTTTGTCATTTCGACGCATGGCACGGCGGTACTTGAACAGTGCTTTGCCGGGGAGCTTGGAGTAATCAAATGAATAATCGCGCCGCCGCAGGTCATCCTCCACTATGCCGATGTAAGAGCGCAGAGAGGACAGTGTCCTGCGGTATTCTTTTTCACGCATTCCCAGCAGGCGGCAGAGATGTTTTGCCTGTTCTCTGGTCCACGGACTGGATGTGTTGACGGACGGCAGCCACTTGGCGAGCAGGGAGACGCTTTTTCCTTCTTTCATGGCTTCAAGGTCGGTTTTCAGCTGTTTTCCGATGAAGTCTGACAGTGTTTTTTCGCATTTTGTGCCGAGCAGCGGAAGAATATCGTCGTATCTTCCGTATTCTGCAATCAGCGGCAGATTCTTTTTGACCGATTCGGGTCTGAAATCTGCGAGATAGCGGACGATAATGTCAAAAAATCTTCTCTCGCCGAGCCCTCCGCGAATATCCCGTGCATAAAACAGGATACGCATGGCGACGTCGGGATCTGCCGCATAGGCACGCACGAATTTTCTGATGATTTCTTTTTCATCTGCATGACGCAGTGCGCCGCAGACCGCGAACAGATCCAGACAGTCGGATTCAGTTGAGCGGTATGCCAGCGCGCCGTTTTCCGTGCGGGTCAGATTCGCTTCGTTTTTAAGTGCTTCAAGCATGATTCAGACCTCCTTATATATATGTTTTGTTGATAAGCGAATGTAACCGAGAGCCTTCGATAATGCCGGGATACACGATGCTTTGCCGTGAAATATTCAATTGTAGGGTATGCGCAAAAAAATGTCGAAAAGCCGACGATTACTGCATGGCAGTAATAAACAACAACAAAATCAGATAATACTGAAGCTGCTGTGAGCATCGTTCATGAAATCTCGGGGATTATCGAAGTTTTCTTTCGGTTCGGCTGCGTCGATGCACGATGCTTTGCCGTGAAATATTCAATTGTAAGGTATGCGCGTAAAAAATGTCGAAAAGCCGACGATTACTGCATGGCAGTAATAAACAACAACAAAATCATATAGTAATGAAGCTGCTGTGAGCATCGTTCAGATATCGGCGCAGGCGAACCGAAAGAAAAGAGCCTCACCGGATCCGCTCACCCGCACGAACCCGGTGTATTCAGTTGTCAAAGAGCAAAATGAGACCTTTATTTTTGTAAATAGACATAGCTATCACGTAAACATAACGTAGACAAAACATCTAAATACAAAAATAAAGGTCTCAAACTTTATCTGTATTCATTAAACCGACCGTGTCGGTAAACGACTGTGCCGGACAAGCCTTTATCGCTTGTTTGCATATTATATCACAGCAACTTACTATTGTCAATAGGTTTTTGAAATATTTTTTTAGGATTTTTTTATGCGCCACAATATTATATTTTTCACAACGCAACATCAATATATATGAAGTAACGACAAAAATATTATCCGGATGTGATTGACGGATTCGCAATTGCAAAGTATAATATTTGTTAAAATAAGTATGATAGAGCTGGTTCTATAAACCTCTGATTGTTTTTGCCGGTGTCGGTAAAGAAGACGAGGAAAATAATAATGAGCTGCTGGCCGATGTACGGCGAATGGATGCAATTGTATTTAAAACTGACATGGAAACCATTCATTTTTATAGCAGGCTGTGGAAAAGAAAAATGAATTTTTACTTGATCAGTGAAAATGAAAGCGAAAAAATCAGGCATGCGACCGCAATAATCAAGTCATATGATTACAACGAAGTATCTATGTATGTTTTTTCAGACAGGATTGAATGCGAGCTTCTTATGAGTACATGGGACAATAAAAATATGAAGGTTTATCGTATCAACGATGAGCAGGCTCTTATTTATCACAATCTGTCATTACATGGAATCAGACTGTTTCAAAATGCATGGGAGAATAATCAAAAAACAATATCTGCTGTAATTGTTGGATTAGGTAAATATGGTCTTGAAATGCTGAAGGCATTGATCTGGTATGGGCAGGTGCCGGGATTTAAGTTAAAAATCCATGTATACGATGCAGATCCGATGGCGGAAAAGAAATTTATTACACAATGCCCTGAAATTATGCTTTTGAACCACAATTCAATAGAAGGTGAGGCGCATTATGATATAACATTCCATAGTGGTGTGGATGTAAAATGCTCGGATTTCTATGAGGAGATAAAGCAAGTCTGTGATGCGACATATATATTTGTCTCTTTAGGCTCCGATGAAGAAAACATATCTGCTGCGGTAGCTCTTCGTACTGTTTATGAACAGATCAATCGAGCATATAAGCCTGACATTGAAACGGTTGTGTATGACACAAATATCAGTAAAGAAATGAGTGTTGTGTGGCAGAGCGGCATAAGAGATGATGGTGTTGTCGGAATTAAGAATTTTAAGCAGCAGGCGTATAATATACACATGATAGGTGACCTTGACAGCTTTTATTCGGTTGATACGGTTATCGATTCAAAACTGGTCGATAGTGGTATGGAAATTAATCTGCGTTGGGCTAAGTTGACCGACCCCAATAACACACAGGAAGATGAACAGAAATTCTGGCGATATGATTACAACTATAAGTCCTCTATTGCAAAGGCAATCCACGAGGATTTGAGAAAGCAGCTGATAGCTTTACGATATATTGATGAAATACCCGGTGTATATAAAGACTGGGACAGCCGAACAGATGAGGAAAAGCTGGCAATAGGCCGTTTTGAGCACGTTCGGTGGAATGCCTATATGAGAACCGAAGGCTATGTATTCAGTGGTTCCAAAGAAAAATCAAGCAGAAACGATCTTGCGAAGCAGCATAATAATCTTGTACCGGTGGGTGAGCTGTCTGATGATGACTTAAGTAAGGATGCTTGAATAGGAGGGATATCACAAATGGCATATAAGAGTATTTATCAGTTTATTTTGGACTGAATGAGCCTGATATATCATTCGAGAAAATACAAGGAGTATAACAATGCCAAACTATTTATTTAAAACGCGAGGAAATTCTTCTCCTCAAAATAAACCGCGTGTGTATTTCACCTGCCACCCCGATGATTTTGAGCGTTACTTCAACAAGATCTGCGAGGACATCTTCAAAACCCACGACTGCGCCATTTACTACACCGAGGACATGACGGAAAGCATTCCCGACGAGGACAAACCCACCGACCTTGGCAGTATGAACCTTTTCGTTGTACCTGTCACTTTTCGCCTGCTCTCAAAGCCGAACCGTGCTATGGACGATGATCTTGCGTATGCCAAAAAGGAACATATTGCCATTCTCCCGTTCATGATGGAGTCTGGAATCGATGAATTTTATGCCCGTTCAGATAAATTCGGTGAATTGCAGTATATAAATCCATATTCACACGATCTGACTGAGATCAGTTATGAAGAGAAATTGAAAAAGTATTTGGAGTCGGTGCTGATCAGCGAAGAAACAGCGAAACGAGTTCGTGCTGCTTTTGATGCGTATATCTTTCTCAGTTACCGCAAAAAAGACCGTCGTTATGCCAACGAACTGATGCGGTTGATTCATGCTAAACCGGAATTCCGTGATATTGCCATCTGGTATGACGAATTTCTTACCCCCGGTGAGAGTTTCAACGAAAACATCCGCCGCATGATGAAGGAAAGTAAGCTATTTACATTGCTGGTTACGCCGAATCTGCTGGAGAAGCCGGACGGAAAACCTAATTATGTAATGGAACATGAATATCCGGATGCGAGAGATGCGGGAATGGAGATTCTTCCGGCGGAAATGGAAGAAACCGACAAGGATGCCCTGAAAGCTGAATATGCCGGAATACCCGAGTGTGCGGATCCCGGTAATGAAGAAGAGTTCCATGAACGGCTGGTTCAGTCCCTCGGGAAGATTGCCCGTGCGGAGAATGACGGTGATCCGGAACACAACTACCTCATCGGACTGGCGTATCTGGATGGGATCGATGTGGAGACGGACAAAGAGCGTGGACTTGCGCTGATTACCAAAGCAGCCGAAGCAGAACTGCCGGAGGCGATGCGGAAGCTGTATGAAATGTACATTGAAGGAATAAATGTAGCTTTGGATTACCGAAAAGCGGTTATCTGGGCAGAACGATTGGCGAATTATTGTACAAAAAACTTGGGAGAAGAACATCCCGATACACTGACTGCACTGAACAATCTTGCGGTTACATACGGTAAATTGGGTGATCACAGAA
>JBJFHS010000093.1:0-11212 GCA_051893885.1 Eubacteriales bacterium | reverse complement strand
CTGACTGCACTGAACAATCTTGCGGTTACATACGGTAAATTGGGTGATCACAGAAAAGCACTGGAACTGCAGGAAAAGGTGTATGCCCTTCTTTGTAAGATTTTTGGGGAAGAATATCCCGATACGCTGAATGCACTGAACAATCTTGCTTCTACCTATGGCGACCTCGGAGACCACAGAAAAGCCTTTGAACTGAAGGAAAAGGTATATGCAGTACAATGCCGAATTCTTGGAGAGGAACATCCCGATACGCTGACTACGCTGAGCAATCTTGCCGTTACCTATAGTAATCTCGGAGACCACAGAAAAGCCTGTGAACTGAAGGAAAAGGTATATGCATTACGCTGCCGAATCCTTGGAGAGGAACATCCCGATACACTGACTTCGCTGAGCAATCTTGCCTTTAACTATAGCGACCTCGGAGACTACGGAAAATCCAGCGTACTGTATAAAAAGTTATACGCAGTACAATGTCGAATTCTTGGGGAGGAACATCCCGATACGCTGACTACGCTGAGCAATCTTGCCTTTAACTATAGCGAACTCGGAGACTACGGAAAAGCCATTGAACTGCTGGAAAAGTTATATGCAGTACAATGCCGAATCCTTGGAGAGGAACATCCCGATACGCTGACTACGTTAATCGATCTTGCCGATACCTATGGCGGCCTCGGAGACCACGGAAAAGTCATTGAACTGCAGGAAAAGGCATATGCAGTACAATGCCGAGTCCTTGGAGAGGAACATCCTAATATGCTGCTTGAACTGAAAGATCTTGCCATTACATATAGAAATTTCGGAGACAACAGAAAAGCCATTGAACTGCTGGAAAAGGTATATGCAGCACAATGCCGAATCAGTGGAGAGGCATATCAACAATATACGCTGTCTACGCTGAATAATCTTGCCCTTATCTATAGCGAACTCGGAGACAACAGAAAAGCCATTGAAGTGCAGGAAAGGGTATATGCAGTACAATGCCGAATCCTTGGAGAGGAACATCCCGATATGCTGTCTGCGCTGAGCAAACTTGCTCGGGCATACGGTGATATTGAAGAATATCTGAGAGCATCGGAACTCACAGAAAAACTGTATCGTCTTCGCTGCAAAATATCGGGTGAGCATGATCCGAAAACACTTGCGGCACTGCACAATCTTGCATGGTGTCACGGTGAACTCGGGAACATCGATACGGCAATCCGGCTGTTTGAGGAAACATACGATAAAGAAGCAAGATACATCGGTGAAAACAAAAAAACGACCATGGTGACCCTGAACCGTCTGTCACAAACCTATGTCAAAGCCGGTCGATTTATCGATGCCGTTGCCGGTTTTGAAAAAGTCTGCGCCTACTGTTATGACACTCTTGGCGAAAATCATCCGGATACACTGAGGGTTCTGGAGGAACTCGAAGAATGCCGCAAACATATTTGAATTTACGATAACATAATGAACTAAATTTTATTCGCAATGGAGTACGAATATGACAGAACAAAAATACACATCAACTCTTGAACAATTAATCCAGTATGCCAAATCAATCGGAGATACACCCAGTATTCCCTTTACAGCGGAACGATACCTGATCGCAGTCATCGACCTCATTGAAGGAGAGTTCAAAATAGAAAGGTATCCTATGTCATCCAAACGCATTCTGCAGGAAATGTTGGGTGATGATTCAAATTTATCACAGCTAAAAGCAGTCTGTTGGATTACATAAGCGTAAAAAATGAGTGATAATAGATTTGAAGCTGCAAAAAACGTCTACGATAAGCTCTGTGAAGTATTTGATAAACGGGATATCACATACCACAAAGACGATGAGAATATGGTTGTCAATTTAGGAATTACCGGCGATGATCTCCCGATGGATTTTGTTATGATCATTGATGAAAAGAGACAACTTATGCGTCTCATGTCTCCGCTGCCGTTCAGGATGCCGGAAGATAAACGTCTGGAAGGTGCTATTGCAGCATGTGCAGCAACTTATGCAATCACAGAGGGAAGTTTTGATTACGACATTTCTGATGGATCTATTAGTTTTAGAATGACTGCGTCTTTTATTGAAAGCGATATTGGTGAAGATTTGTTTATGTTTATGGTGGCGTATGCCAGTACAATTGTTGATGAATACAACGATAAATTCTTTATGATAGGTAAGGGCTTATTAGGTATTTCGGATTTTCTGGAACAAATCTAAAGTACAGTGAACATACGCAAGCCGGATGTCAAATCGCTTGTATCGTGTTTATGAGGCTGGGATGTCATGATATGTTATGATGGCATTATTAGGGGGAGTATGATATGAAAAATACAGCAATGTCATGCTGCTGCAACGGCTGTGGAGGCGTATCTTACGAAGCTGTTCCGGTGTGAGATTAGATCGTTGATACTGCCCCGGTGAAGTAAATATGTGAAAACGTCAGTTATACGGCTGGCGTTTTTTTATGTCAGGAGATGCGGATTATCGAGATGGCAGAAATTTCCTTTAAACTTTCTACAACTGTATATTTTGCACAAAAATATCTACAAATGTAAAAAATATTGCCGATAGGTATTCCATAACATATTTTTTTATGCTATAATCACCTTAAAACCCGAGCAGCCATTTGCATCGTGAAGTTGCCACAAGCAAAACAGTGCCGAATATTCAACGCCTTTAAAAAATTATCGGAAAGGTTATTGCTATGAAAAAAATCATATTATCATTAGCACTGCTGCTGATTGCAATAAACTTCTTCTCATGCAGCAGGGAACGCGGGATTGACCTGCAGATTCAGGAGAACGCGGCGAATCTGCTGAACGCGGAAAAGGACGATGCGCAGAACAGTGAAGCCGAATATTACGGTAATTTTATGGCGGAAAACAACTACGTCAGCTCCGCTGAAAAGGATTGGACGGCCATTGTGTATCCGAAAACTTACCCGAGTAATTTCTTTATTGACAACGATAAATTATATTTCAGCCTGACAAAGCCCTGCCCGGACGGAAGCAGCAAATCCTATGCGATTGAAGCCGCAATTGATCTGAATACCGGCGAGAAGAGCTATCTTTGCTCCGATCCCGTATGCACACACGAATACGACTCCGACTGCGGTGCGATTCATATGCTTCCGAGTATTTTTTGGGAACAAAGCGTCATTGAAATATCACCCATATTCCGCTCGGATAATCTGACCGACATTGAAGTTTCCATGACAAATCTTCAAACAAACGCGAAAGAGGTTATAGCTTATTTCAAAGCGGAGTCCGACGGCAGAAAGGAAATGTTGAACTTTACGAAATCCTATATCTTTGAGGACACATTATATTTCACCTTAATACGCTCCTACACTGATGTTGAGTCGAAAACAGAAATCCGGATAAGAGAATTTTATTCCTATGACTTGATTAAGCGTAAATTAAGCGAGCCCATGTTGATTCCAGAAAAATACAGCGACGGCTCTCCATTTTTTTCGGATAACGACTGCTGTTATTGGTTTATTCCGTATTATGGAATTTTAACAACGGATAAGAGCTTTGAAAACGAAAAAATGCTGTATGATTTCGGAGGAGTTACTCCAAACCAGTGCAATTGGTATTACGATACGCAATCCGGAGAGATGCTCTATCTGATAGGAAACAAAAAGACGCAGACAGGAACGGTCTACAGCATAAAAAACGGCGAAATCGAGCCGCTGTCCCTGCCGCATGAAAACATCAGTTATTTTTATCTGACAAACGATAAAATATATTATACGGCATATGAGGACGCTTACGCGGTCGGCGGAAATCCCACAGGTCAGGGAGAACTCGGAAGCGTGGTTTACGACTGCGGCGTGATTTACGTTACGGACCGCTATGAACATAAGGAAGCGGCTGTGTTTTTCGACAACGGACAGGAGAGAAAATTATACCTGCATGACGGATGGATGGTGCTCGACGGGAATTTGTACCTTACATCAATGTCATACAGCATCAGCACAACGAATACCGTTTCATTTTCAACAGGCTCTGACCGCAAGGTAATACGTATAAATCCCGAGAACAATACCATCAGATATTTCCGGTTTGATTGAGGCGCGAGGGCAGGTGAGACTATGTTTTTGTGGGAACTGAAAAAGTTGTGCGGAAAATTTACACTGTGCTTCACCGCAGTTATGCTCTGTCTGACTGCCGTGCTGATTTTTCTCGCCAATCTGAACACCCTGACGCCTGCCTATGATGAAATATGCCTTAAGCAGGAGCAGCTTCTGTATGAATACCAACACGACAGAGAGTCCTACGACGCGGCTTTTGCGGAATACACATTGCAGCTGGAGGCTTATGACGAATGGATGTACCAACTTCGATACGGCGACGGGAATCCGGGCGTATTTGTCTGGCAGAACCGCATAATCGACACGGATGATTACGGCGACCGCGAGCTGTTTCGTGACGTTGAGTCTGTTATCGACAGGTCGAAAAATTACGGCGCGGCTATTGACCGGCTTTTGCTTGAGACATACAAAAAGCTGAATGATTCCGGCATCCGTCGCGGCGAATTTCTGTACGAATATCAGGTGAACACTATCCTGCGTTACGAAAAGCTGCGCAGTCTCGAGCCGGAAGCCCATTTTACCCGGGGGTGGAACGAATATTTTTCATCCGAGATTCCAACGGTTCTTTTGATTGTGACTGTAATCGGCATATCCGTACAGACCTTTCTTATAGAAAAACGCACACGGATATATCCGATTCTGCATACCTTAAAGCGCGGCGAAATCCCTCTCAGATGTGCGAAAATTGCATCTTTGTTCTGTATAAGCGCGGCTCTGAGCGTACTGTTCAGCCTGATTCCGCTGTCAGTGTACAGCCTGACCACAGGTCTTTCGGATTCCGCACAGCTGATACAGACATTGGACGGATTTTTGTACTGCCCGTATGAGATAAGCATCATGGAATGCCTGCTTTTGACTGTCGCCGGAAGAATTTTTGCTGCGTTTTCTCTTGCACTTTGCGTGTCGGCAATCGGACAGGTCAGCGGCAGCGAAATTATATCCTGCGGAACAATGCTGCTCTTTCTCGTCACTCAGGCTCTGACCCAAAGCATTGGCGAAACCTCAAAGTACGCTACCCTGAAACGGTACAATCTGTTTGAAACCGTGAATTTCACCGTGTTCTTTGAGAGATATCGCGCGGTAAATTTCTTTGGAATCCCCATATCGGACGCGGATTTTGTTCTTAGCATAACTGCGGTAATTCTATTATGCGGCGTTCTTGCGACATTGTTTGCGAAGACCGGATTCAGAGATAGCAATCTTGCGCCAAAACTCAAAAAAATGTTCAAACTGCGTACAAGGAAACAGTTGATTCGCACATACACTCCGTCGGTTCTTTTGTTTGAGATGAAAAAGCTGTGCCTGAACCGCAGGATTATGTGCTTTCTGCTCGCCGTTACTGCCGCAAGATGTATTATAGCTTACCTGAGCTTCCAGCCGTCCGCCGCTGCCGAAGACAGAATTCTGCGCGAATATTATTCCGATATTGCTGCGCTTGGTGGATGCCCGGGTGACGGGACGGATGGGTATATTGCAGCCGAAGCGGAGTACATAAAAGACTGCACCGCGCAGTATTCAAACATGATGCAGGCGTATTATGCAGGTGAAATTTCAGACAAAGAGCTGAGAGAATACACGGAGAAATACAACTATGCCGTGTGTGCTCAGAATGCATTGCTGAAGCTTGACGAGCGCCGGTTCTATCTGCGGTATATGGGCGAAACCTATACAAATCTGCGATACATCTATGGCGAAGGACTGACCATGCTGCTTCAGCCGGAGATCGATTTTATCTATATCATGTGCCTGCTCACGGTGATACCGCCCATACTGTCGGGAGAATATCAATCCGGATTTGCATCTGTCCAGCGAACGTGCATGAAAGGTCGGCGTGAAACCTTTTTCGTCAAGCTGATCTGCGCCGCCGGATTTGCCGCATTGGTTCACCTTATGTTCGGTTTGATCGACCTCGGATTTTATCTTTCAAATTTCACTCTGCCCGATGTGAACGCGAGTATTTTAAGTCTTCCGGAATTCGGAGAGACTGGAGTGAATTTATCCGTCGCCAAATATTATGTGCTGACCAAATGCATCAGTCAGGCCGGCAGTTTGATTCTTGTGCTTCTTTGCTGTGGGATTTCGGGGTTATGCCGCAAAATCTATTACAGCGTCTTCATCAGCTTTGCGGCAATCGTTCTGCCGATACTGCTCTCATTCACCGGCTTTCGAGCGGCGGAATTTTTCAGTATAGAAAGCATACTTTGCCCCCGATCGTTCAAAACAGCCGGTATCACATCAATTATATACGGTGTACCGACATTTATCTTCATACGAAAGGCAATGGTTAGGTGGTTGAAATGAGGATTACAATGACGAAGCGTAACATATGCGGATTTTTGTGCGTCCTATGCTCCTTGTTTCTTTTGTCCTGTTCTTCGTCAAAGACAAAAGAGGATATCTTAAACAGCGCGCAGGAGTACAAAACCGAAACATATGCGGATTCGGCGTACGACTACCAGAATGAAATCGGACAATGGCTGACGCCGGAAACCGAATACCATTATGACGAGGATGCGGACACGAATGCGGGAATAATCGACTTGCATGGCGGCTCATTCATACCTCAGAATGACAGATTGTATTGTCAGATTTCAAAAGAGGTCGTTTCATCCAACGGTTATTCAACGGGAGCTTTGCTGTGGGCATATATAAGCACAAGTACAGGCGAAAAGCACAATATATGTCCCGACCCTTTATGCACACACTTGGAGGAAAGTGACTGCAAATATCTCGACTTTGAAGATTTAATATTCCTTCCGAATTCCGATTATATTGCCTATACTATACGCCATGAAATAATAGGGGACAATTGGACGCCTGTAATATACGAGATAAACTTGAATGAAAATACAATATCAAGGAAATATATTCCGTCCGATGTGCCTGATGAAGTATCGGGTGTTACACTGTTTTTGTTTTTCATCAGTGAAAATAAGCTGTATTTCAGTGAATGGTATCAGATAAACGAAAAAAATGAGGACGGGGAAATTGATATCCGATATGAAATTCGGCTTATGGCGTTGGATCTGACAAAAAATACCGCGGAAGTGCTAAACAATGACTTCAATCAATCAAACTGTGTATATGCATCGGAGGACAAGTTGTTTTTTGTCGATCAAGGATGCTTTTACTGCACGGATACTGATTTTTCAAACGAGAGGGATATTCTGACCTTTGACAAGGCTTATCAGGCGTATGATATTTTCTATGACACGAATACAAATGAGTTTTATCTGCTTATCAGCTTAACCAATATGCACAGCCAGGTGACAGTTGATATAGATACGGAAAATGTCCACTGTAATATTTATAAAATAGACAGCAATTTTGAGTGCAGTAAGGTGCCAATGCCGTCCGAGCTGATTACCGACATTCAGCTGACAAACGAGTACATATATTACACGGTGTTCGACCCCGTTCAGTATGGAGTGACGCGTCATGGCAGCCCTACGGTTGATGAAACCGGAAACAAGCTGTATCGCGTAAAACGAAGCGATACTTCAAGTGAGGAATTGGTCTTTGACGGGCGAAATGAGGTGCTTTTTATAGATGATTATTTTGTGTCGGGTGACTATTTGTATATAACATATTGGAAGCCCAAAACAAGAGACGGAACTACTTATTTTTATCGCATCGGTTCAAAGGCTCGGATCAACATGAAAGAAAACACGATAAAGTGGATAAATCTCGACTGAGGGACTTTGTATGAGACTTGTACAATATGAATTCAGAAAATTCTTCACGCGATTTCATGTAATTTTTATCGCCGTGCTTCTGATTCTGAATATTCTTCTGACCGCTCTCCAGTACAGAGAAATGTTCGGAAAGGAATACAGGGAATTCGAGGCTGTAAAAAACGAGATGCTCTGGCTTTACAGCAGTGACCGCGATACATATGAGCAGATTTACGCCGAGCATATGAATAAGGTCAGCGAATACAATGAATCGCGCTATTCCGATATGTTTTCCGCAAATTCAAAGACCTTATCAAAATTTGAGAACGAATATGTTGATAGCGAAAACTACGGTGATATAAAACTTTTCAGCGAAATTGATGAAATAATACATACAAACGACAGCTGCAAACAAAAAATAAACGCCGTTCTGAAGGATGCGGTTCTGCGGCTTGAGGAGTCGGACGAGGACGGATATACAAGCCGGTACTATATTGCACTCTGCTCCCACTATATGCCGCTTGCCGAAAAGGAGCTTTACAGCGAAGAGGTGCGTGGCTGGAACGAGTATTTTTCCCTGAAAACACCGACTGTACTTCTTGCGATTGCCTTGATCGGGGCACTGTGCGACACATTTACAAGTGACCGGCGCGCGGGAATGAGCAATATTCTGCATATTTCAAAATACGGGGAAAGAGCAAGCGTAAGGTCAAAGCTGATTTTTATTTCATGCGCGTCATCTGTCCTGACGGTGATTTTTACCTGCACGCCACTTTTCGTGTTTTTGCTTTCAAGCGGGCTGTCGTCGGTTAATCATCCGGTGCAGATGCTGACGGAGTTTTCCTACTGCCCGTATGATTTAACCGTATTGCAGTTTTTCTTTATATATCTGCTTCTGAAGATAGTATTTTTCACTCTGTTTGCTCTGTCGGCTGCCGTTATCAATCAGATTTTTGAAAACGACAAAATCGGACTGGCTTTTGCAGCCGTAATTTGGCTGAGCGGAACATTCATGTCAAAAATCCAGCCTTCTTCAAGGTATTATTTTTTACAGAAATTCAGCGTTGTCGAATTATTCAATGTAAATATCCTGTTCACGCGCTACAGAGGACTGAATATTTTCGGACAATGCGTGAATTACACCTATTTTGTGATACTGCTGCTCCCGATTATTGCCGCTGTAATTGTTTTGCTGTCAATACTTCACAAAACCTCGGGAATACGTGAGTTTGGCGGAAAAGAGGTGAAATCAGGCAAGGCCGGCCGCACAATGTCTTTGCTGAAATCGGAATTTTTCAAACAGCTTGTGTGTACAAGATATGTTTACATAGTTCTTGCGGCGATAGTTCTGAAATGTGTGATATGCGGAATTTATTTCAGACCCTATTCAAACTATACCGAAGCGCAGTATATTGACTACATTGCCGGCGTAAGAGGGGAGATTACGGAAGAAAAACTGAAAAAGATCAGTGATGAAGAAGAATATATAAAAGATTCCATAGCAAATTATGAGACTGCCGGCGATGACTACAGAAACGGTCTGATTTCAGAGGAGGAATACGAAAAGTGCCGGAAAAGCTATTATTATGCCGAATACTGTAAAAATGCCTGCGACAAACTGTGCAAACAGCGCGACTATTTAATAGGAATACGCGAATCCTATCCCGAGGTTGAGTTCATTTACTATGAGGGAGTGGAGAGATACTTTTCGTCGCCGCTCGATATTGCCGCAGCTGCAGTTCTGCCTCTTCTGGGAAGCAACGTGTTTTCATGCGAATACGAATCCGGCTTTTCAAAAATCATGCGTGTGAGCAAAAAGGGCAGGGTGGAGATATTCCGTACAAAAATTATGTATTCGGCATTGATGGGCATAATTCTGTATCTTGCGTTTTTTGCGGTGAGTATGTTTTTTCTCATGTATTACTATGACATTGATTTCTGGACCGTCCCGATTCAGAGCATTCCGGGATTTTCATACGTAACGGCTGAAATGAGCATCGCGGAATATATGATTTTATATCAGTGCATCAGCCTGATCGGATTTATGCTGCTGTTTATGTTTACGGCATCCATGTCGGCAATAAGCGGAGGACAGCTCAAGGCGATCATCGTTTCGGCATTTGTAATATTGACAGCATATTACATCGGAAATATGGCGCATGGTCTTCCGAATTACGCGGGAATGCTCACCCCTCAGAATATTTCAAAGGACGCGGTGTCATATGCCGCCTGTGCGATTGTTACAGTTTTCGGCTCAATGGCGATTTATATAAAATGGTGTGGAAGGGAGTATAAAAAATGAAACTGAACATTACCGATATCACAAAATCCTACGGAACAAATCTCGCGCTCGATAAGTTTAGTGCCGCATTTGAGCCCGGTATATACGCGCTTCTCGGCCCGAACGGCAGCGGAAAATCCACATTTATGAACATACTGACCGACAATCTCAAAGCGGATTCGGGTGAGATAACCTATACCTCCGACAGCGGACAGGCGGAAAACGTGCTGAAAATGGGGGTTCGATTCCGCGAAAAGCTCGGTTTCATGCCGCAGTATCCGGGACTTTATCCGAATTTCACAATTGAGCGGTTCATGTGGTACATGGCTGCGCTGAAAGGTATGCCGAAGGAAAAGACTGAGTGCGACATCCCAGAAATCCTGACCGCCGTGGAGCTTGACGATGTGCCAAAGCGAAAAATCGGCGCGCTGTCTGGAGGAATGAAGCAGAGACTTGCACTCGCGCAGGCAGTTCTGGGCGACCCGGAGATTCTGATTCTCGACGAGCCGACCGCCGGACTTGACCCGAAGCAGCGTATTTCCATCAGGAATTACATATCGAAAATCGCGTTCAACAAAATCGTCATCATAGCAACGCACGTCGTCTCGGACATAGAATTCATCGCGCGGGACATCATCATGCTCAAAAAGGGTGTGATAGTTGACAACGCGCCGCCGCATGAGCTGACAAAGAAAATCGAGGGAAAAGTCTGGAACTTGCCCTGTTCGGAGTCCGAGGTGCAGTCCATGCAGGAGCGGTTCCGCGTTACCAATATTTCGCGAGATGAGGTGAGAGGGGATGTAATCCTCCGCGTGCTTGCAGATGTACAGCCGACTGAAAGCTCCAAAGAGGTCTCACCGTCGCTTGAAGACTATTTTCTCTATGTATTCGGGGACAGTGTTAAAAATACATAACTCACTTTTTTCATAATGACACAGAATTTTTGATCAAAAATACAGATTTTTTCAAAAACGGGCAACATTTTACTCTTTTTATCGTCTATTGAAGTAACAGTAAAAATATTCCAATGAGGTTATAAAATGAAAGCAGCTAAATTGTGTTTTGCAGTGGCAGCAGCGCTGTTTACCGCCTGTTCTTCAGCAGAGGATAAGCATACAAACTTCGACAAATATAAAATGAGCGACCTGCCTGAATCCGCGTTTTATCTCGGCGAAGAC
>JBJFHS010000092.1:0-4348 GCA_051893885.1 Eubacteriales bacterium | reverse complement strand
GTTCTTGCCAATGACGAAGTCATTATGCTTCATTACAAGAAGCGTCCCGTTCCCCCTCGTCCCCCTCATCTAACGCGAGATATCATGTACCGCGTCCGTGCATCGTCGGAGGTTTTCATTATTGCTGCTTCGCCGGATTTTTCGTAGTCGGAGATCAGCTTGGAGAGATGCGTCACGAAAATGTAGCCGCAGCCGAGTCGGGTGAGATAATTCAGAATCACCTTCATGCCGTCGGAGCCCTCGTCGTAGGACGTCGTCTGAAAGGTTTCGTTGAGAAGTACAAGGGAGTTTCTTCCGACACCCGACAGGATTCCCGAGAGCTGGATAACCTCCTCCTCAAACCTTCCGGCAGACGAGACCGGCACAAGCTCACCCTCCGCTTTGGCAAACGTGGTGTATATCCGGCTGCGCACACTTATCTTCGCACTTTTCGCCGGTATCGGTAGGCCGCACTGAGCCAGAAGTACCGCCGTTCCGACCGAGCGCAGATATACGGTCTTCCCGCTGTTGTTCTTTCCGATAACAAGCATCCCCGACGAACCGCCGGTTGGGTCTATACCCACATCGTTCGGCACAACAGACGAGACACTCATGGACTCCGTCAGAAGAAGCAGGTCCGATAAACCCTTAATCCCGATAATTCCATCACAGGCAGGGTGCAGCTCGGGATATACGTACCCGATCCCCCGCTCCTCAAACCGCTCAATGTACATCAGCGCCGCTTTGCAGAAGTAAAATTCATCCTCAAGAGAGGAGTATCTGTCGAATATCACGCGGATCAGCGACGTCAGATACCTGTTTAATTCGTTGACCGCGCGGGTCGCCATGTCAAGACTCCAGTCAAGCTCCATCCCGTACACCGGACGCGGTACTTCTTCAATTTCATCAGCCGCCTTTGACCTGCCCGCCGCGCTTTCCTCCTTCTGTCCCAGCCCGAACATCGCTAAAAATGCGTTTTTGCCCTTTTTCTGCACCTTCGCACCGCCGCCGTTCGCATATTGAATTGCTTTGTAGCTGCAGAGGAACACGGGAGACACCCTCATCTCGTCGTTCAGCTTGAATTCCACCTCGTATGTGTGCGCGTTCGGCAAATCCCGCTCCATGTCCGCAGCCAGCTTCAGCAGCTTTTCGGCGTCAGGCGTGCAGGCGATTTTCCGCGTCGATTCCTTGAGCCGCACAAGCCACTCCGACGACGCGCCCATCATGTTCAGCGACTCGTGTATCTCACGCAGGCACAAAAACACCACACGCAGGAAATGAGCACTCAGAACAAGCTGCTCCCGCGCGACAAGCAGAGAAAGGCTTTTGTCCTGCGGATTTGTCCTCCGTGAAGATACAAGACGCGCCCTCTCGCTATCCCATGCCTTTTTGCTGACCCCAAGCCTTCTCACAAGCTCAGTCAGCTTCACAAGCAGCTCGGGCGTTTTTTTGAACTCGCGTATCACATCGCATCTCTTTTTAATCTCGTTTTCGTCCTGCAGCGGGGTCACAAGCACATCAAGAAACGCCTCGCGCAGCATGGGGTCGGGACAGATCGTGCGGAACGAGCGGTCGATCTGCAAGTCTATCACGGACACGGCGCCGCGGTTTCTCTCCTCACGCGAGAGCACTTCCCTCTCCTTTTCCCAAAGTACGGTAAACCTGTCAGACATCCGCCGCTCCTCCTTCCGCAGTTATGTCAGTGATGCTTCTGAGCCTTTCTTCAAGCGATTTTTCGTCGAGGCCGTATTTTTTCAGTATGTCTCCGGCAAAAGATGATTCGGTCGAGCTCACCCGCTTTATCTTGTACGTGCGGCGGTTTTCGTCACTCTCGTCTATCACCGCGGCGAGCGTGGGTATTTCTCCGCCGGTCAGCGAGTGAATGTGCGTGACGAATATGCCGAAAACTCCCCTCTCGTACATTTCTTCGGCGAGCCGGCGCGAATAGTCCTCGCTCTTTTTTTCGTCCGTTCCGGAGTAGGTTTCGTTGAACACCGCAAACGAGTTTTCCCCCGCCTTGTCGAGGATTTCCTGAGCACGCTCCGCCTCGTTCACAAACCGGCCGCTGTCCTCAAAGCTCTCGTTCGACGGAAAGTGGGTGTAGAGCGAATTAAACAGATAAATCGACGCCTTTTCAGCCGAAATGGGGCATCCGGTGATAAAAAACAGCACAGCGAGTGAACAGGCGCGCAGAAATGTGGTCTTTCCTCCGCCGTTCGCGCCGGTCAGGATGAAAAAGTTCTCGCGTCTGTCCTCATTCAGGCACATTCTGACGTCGTTCGGCACATTTTCCCCCGCACCGAGCCCGCGTTTCAGGAGAGACGGGTCGTACAGTCCGTCAATCGCCACCTCGCGCACCTTCGAAACAGTCGGGAACACAACGGGATATCCCGCTTCCCTCAGCTTCAGAAAATACCCGCTCACGTCGAGCACGAATCGGGCCTCGTCTCCGTATTTCACAAATTCGCCAAGGCTTTCCTCCCCCGAAAGATATCTCTCCGCGCAGGAGTCGTACAGCGTTTTCGCGGCGGGATAATAATCACTCTCTGTGGTACTGATTTCAGTACTATTATTCAGCGAAGCAAACGCTTTTACGACTGCCGCAGACGCCTTTGAATAGTGCAGCTCGGGAGGAATCGCGTCGCCCAACTCCATTTCATTGAAAATCCGCTCGAGCTCGTCTCTGAAGCAGTCCCTGCCGCGAAACGAGTGAATTTCCGTCCCCTTCAGCCTCAGCTTCATATTTCCGTCGAACTTGGACGCCGCATATTTGTATTTTTTTTCGTCTTCGCTTCTGCTCTCAAGGACTTTTTCAAAATAGTCAGATTCCGCCCCATTTATCCGCGCAAGAATTCTGTTCGCCTCAAACCAGAGCTTCATCAGCGGCACAAAGAGAAGCACCTTTTCCTCCTCCGCCGCGCTCCTCTCAAGCTCCGAAAGCAGGGTTTTCATTCTGTCCGTTATCTCCGCGATGTTTTTCAGCTGTTCCCTCACCTCGGGTAAAGACATCGCGGCGGAAATTATAGCGTGGCGTTTGGTTATTTCCGCGGCGGTACACGGCTTCGACAGGTATTCGTATGTTCCCGCTCGGAAATCTTTTTCAAGCATCAGGTCTTTTATGACGTTTTCCGATATAATTCCGCCCCCGCCGCGCTCTTTTTCATCCCACAAAAGTGATTTCATTGGCATATTCCCTCCTTGAATGATTTTTCGGATTTTTCCCGCGACTTCTGCCGGAGAACTAAAATATGTTAATTATTACCAATTATTTTTGGGAATTTTTGGCAATAATTATTTTTTCACCGCTATTGCAAAACCAAGCCCGATATGGTAAAATATGGATACAACGAAATGGTAATTTTTTACAATTCATTATATTCGGAAAGGTTTGGTTGATTTTTCAATGGATAAGGACACAAAAATACTGATTGCAGATGAAAACAACGATGTGAGATTTCACATACGCGAACAGCTTTCAAAAAGAGGCGCAGGAATAATCGACGAGGTTAAAAACGGCGACGACGCACTCAGAATGTTGTCACGCCAAACATACGATATCGTGATAAGCGACCTTTGGCTGCCCTCGGCGGATGCTGCTGCGATTATGAAAAAGGCGCTGGAGAGCAGCAAAATCCCGCCATCGTTTGTAATACTCACACAGGTTTCGACGCCCTCCGTCCTCATGGAAGCAAACCGCGCGGGAGCAGCTCTGTGCCTGCCGAAGCCGGTTGACTACGAGCTGATGTGCGACAGGATCGACACAATTCTCAAAAACAGAACCTCCGCCGCTCCCGCAAAGAAAGAAGCGGAAAAGGAAAACAACATCCCGCTCGACATTGAGACGCAGGTGACGCAGATAATCCATCAGATAGGAGTCCCCGCCCACATAAAAGGCTATCAGTACCTGCGCACCGCAATTCTCATGACGATTTCCGACAACGATGTGATAAACTCAGTCACGAAAGTCCTGTATCCGTCGGTTGCCAAAAAATATCAGACCACCACCTCAAGAGTCGAAAGAGCCATCCGCCACGCCATCGAAGTAGCATGGGACAGAGGCGACGTCGACACCCTCAACTCATATTTCGGCTACACAATCCAGAACAGCCGCGGCAAGCCGACAAACTCCGAATTCATCGCAATGATAGCAGACAATCTGCGCCTGAAATACAAAATTAGATAAGATTTGAGGTGGGGGGACGGGGGGACGCGGACGCTTCTTGTAAGAAGCTTGGCAAGAACTTCAAAAACAGGTTATCTTTTAAAGTGAAGTGCGTATGGTGGCGGTATCACTTCGGACGAGTCAGCTGGCCTCACGGGGGAATATAGCGATCCTCGACCTCGGAAGTAGTTGAGCGAGCTCGCAGGG
>JBJFHS010000091.1:0-4363 GCA_051893885.1 Eubacteriales bacterium | reverse complement strand
CGTGAAAACAGACAAATACCCCGAAAAAGGATATGAAGCGCTCAGGCTGGACTGCAATGTGGTTGATACAACGGAAAAAGAGGTCCTCGTGTCCGTAGCTGGGAATGTCGAAATGTATTATCTCACCATCGTTTCGTCGGATAAAGAAGTCGTCGACGGTAGAAGGGTTGTCGTGGCTGATTGACGGATAAGATTATTATCTGAATTGAGATTAAGATGATGAACTTGTATCACAAAACTATATGTAAATTAATCAACATATCAGAATATCTGTTTAGGATATGCTGAAAATATAATGAGGTAATAACAATGGAATACAGATATTCTGTCACACATGAAATACAAGATAATGGCAAAGAAACCTGCGGTATAGAGGTTGTCGCTGAAGATGGCGAGTGTTGGACGGTGATACAAGTTGTTCATGAGATATGCAGTGATGAAAAGAAGCTTGAACAGTTGGTAAATATGTGTAATAAGCTGAAGCTTGACTATATACATTTAAATGACGTAATTGATGACTTTTTATATGATCTGTAAGTTCATATTTGAATATAAAAGATATTACATAAAGCCGGACGCCAGACGCAGCGCTTTAATCAACCTAACGAAAGGCAAAACAAATGGACGAACAATCGCAGACAAGTTCGCTGTGGATCAAGTGCCCGATCTGCGGCGGCAAAACACGCACAAAAGTATATGAAAAAACAGTACTGCTGAATTTTCCGCTGTACTGTCCAAAATGCAAAAAAGAATACCTTATCGATCTTGTGAAATTAAGACTGGTGTTAAGCAATAGAGCGTGACGCTTAAAGCGCAGAGCCTGCTTTCTCTGAAAATGGAGAGGCAGGCTCTTTCTGTTTATTCAACTTTCTGAGAATTTTTGTCACGCAGCGCTGAAAGAACCGATGTAACGATTTGGATAAGCATCTCGGCTTCTTCATCGGTGCATCCTCCGATAATCTGTTGCAGGTATGTAAGCGGAGCAGATTCTCTTGCCATTTCAGGATAGAAAATTTCCTGTGTATCAAGATTCAGTACTCGGATTATTGAGCATAATACTTCAAATTTCGGATTACCCTTGTAGTTTTCGATGTTGAGAACTGTTCTCACGTCAACTTCAGCTATGGACGCAACTTCACTTTGTGTTAATTTCAGCTTCCCTCGGGCTCGTTTTACGGAGTCGCCCAATGCTTTGGAATATTCAGTCAATGTAATTCACCTCGTGAATATTCTACAATACATTTCACAATCAGTAAATTCATTAAAATACATCAAATATATGTAATAAAATACATATTACGACAACAATAAGAAGTGTATTGTAATACACATTCTCAATTTTTGATACGTTCGTCTGTCGAATCACGATGAACGTATTTTTTTATGCATCGGATATACTGCATTGCCGCGGACCGCCGTACCTCTGTTTTGATTCAATCCAAAACAAAATCAAAACGGAGGAATACATATGGGCTTCAACTATGCTCGTGAAAAAAAGAAGTTTGAAGAAGAATGGAAAAAAAAGGCTGAATGGTATCGCTCGGAATGTATGGACGAGGACGCGATTCAGGCAATGTACGAGTTTGATCTCGCGGAGTTCAATTCGAGCAGAAAATTCTACAGACACACCGATGATATTGACATAGAACAAAGAGCCGCAACGTCGGAAGATACGCTTGACAAAGCTCTGTCAAACGACTGGATTGAACTCATTGATTCGCCTGAACTTGTGCGAAAAATTCGGAAGCTGCCTGAGGATTACGTAAGAATCATAGATATACTGTATCGTGAAAATGTGACTCAGGAAGAAATAGCGGCTCGTTTGTCATGTTCGCAGCAGAATATTGCAAAAAAGATAGAAAAAATCAAAAAACTTTTGAAGTGAGGTTGTAAAAATGACTTTTTCAAGGACTATAGGTTGAAGGTAAAAAGCTGCCTTCTCCACCGACATCGGCAACAATTAATACTTGCGTCGGCGAAGGTTCATTGAAAACCGAATAGCTCCCGCGGATAACGAACTCTGTGTGCAAGCCGGTCCGAATGTGCGCCATGACTTTGACAGATTAATCTGTCGAACGAGCGATGGCAGATTGTATCTGTTCACAACTTCGGTAAAATTGGGCAGCTGCCAATAGGCGATAACCACACGGAGCTGAGACTCCCCACCAGCTACAGCTCGAGCGTGATAATTACCGTCGCAAGCAATAGGGTGAGAGGGCCATACCATAGGTGTAAGAGCGCTGTAAAGAAGTTATACTTCTTTGGCTTAAGGCGGTCATGCGGGGCATAAAGTAAAAAAATCAAAACGGAGGTATGATACCTCAAATGAAAAAGTCAGACAAATACAATGGTTCCGGATATCTTGACATGACTGCTTTTATTGCTCTCAATAACATAGAGCGAGAGAGGGCAGAAAAATTCAAAGATAAACGGAAACCAAAGAAAAAACGGATAGAAAAGTTAATTTAAAATTTCAAATCCGTAAATCAAGGGCTGATAAAAAACGGAGAATTTTTCGAGAGAGAAATTCTCGGGAGTGGGATGGATTGTTTTCCTACCAGACTAAAGAGAATTCCCACTCCTCCAGACTGTCAGCCTTTTCTTATGGACTTGAATGTTATATATAAAGGAAGGAAACTGTCATGAAAAAGATAGAAAACATTAAAAATGCAGAGCAGGCACCAGTCTTTAAAACCGATTACAAGGGTGTGCAGGTTACTATTACATTTACTGAAACGGTTGGCGAGAAGAATATCAAGCAAATCATAACTGATATGCTGACAAAATCCTATGAGCGCAGAGTTACCGGCTGAGTGATATCATTGTGAATATTTTTGTGCCGTGCTATACTGTCGGTAACAAAATTGAATATGAAAGGTAAAAAACAAAATGAAACGAGTATATGCGCTGTACAGGGTATCAACCGCAAAGCAGGTAGACCGAGTTGCTTATGGTAACTCAACAAAGGACGAAATCCCCATGCAGAAAATCGCCTGCCACGAGTTCTCCGAGAGTCAGCATGACTGGGAAATTATCCGCGAATTTGAGGAAAAAGGTGTGTCCGGATTCAAGGTATCAGCCGAAAACCGAGACGCTATTCAAGACCTTAAAGAAGCTGCTTTACATAACGAGTTTGACGTGCTTCTCGTCTTCATGTTCGACCGCCTCGGCAGAATCGAAAACGAAACGCCGTTTGTGCTTCAATGGTTCGCTGAGCATGGTGTGGAGGTCTGGTCAGTCAACGAAGGACAGCAGAAATTTGAAAATCACGTTGACAAGCTGATGAACTATATCCGATTCTGGCAGGCGTCGGGGGAGTCGGAGAAAACATCCATCCGCGTGAAAACGAGACTGGAGCAAATGACAGAGGAAGGACTTTATACAGGAGGAGCAGTTCCGTTCGGCTACACACTGGTATACAACGGACGCAGAAACAAGAAAGGTCAGGAAATGCGCGACCTTGCGATAGAGCCGCATGAAGCAGAACTTGTCCGAAAGATATTTCAAATGACGGTGAACGAAGGATACGGCTCACATCAGCTTGCGGAATACGCGAACAATGCCGGATATAGAACGCACAACGGCGCGGAATTTCAGAGCAATACCATCCGAAGAATCCTCAAAAATGAAATCTACATCGGATACATAGTCAACGGCAGCGCACGGTCTGACAGAATTGAGTCTCTAAGAATCGTGTCTGATGAAGACTTCAACTTCGCACAGGAGATACTCAGTCAGCGCACCAGAACGAATGACGAAAAACGAACCATCGCCATGAGCAATAAGGGCAGGGCACTGCTCAGCGGTAACATTTTCTGCGCGCACTGCGGATGCAGACTGGCAACGAGCAGATACAAGGAGCGGTACATCAAACGGGACGGCACGAGCAGCGGTACGGAATACCCTCGTTACGTTTGCTATCACAGAAGCCGCGGACTTAATGACTGCGACGGTGCGAGTACATACAACGCCGAAAAGGTTGACAGCGCTGTAATGGACGTGATGAGGAAGATATTCTCGAACATTTCCGGCTGTCCCGAAGAAGAAAAGATACAGGAGGCATATAAAAACGCGATGGCGGCGAATCACGCGATGCAGAAAAAACTGGAAGCTGAGCTTCAGAAGAATGTAAAACAGCTTGAAAACCTGCGCGGCGAAATCGCGAAATCCCTCATCGGAGAGAGCATATATAATAAGGAAGATTTGTCGATAGCACTGGACGGAATCAAAGCAAAAATCGCCGAAAACGAGAAGTCGCTTGCTAGACTGAAGGATGAGGACAATCAGAAAAAACTCCTCGCAGACAGTGTGATGCCGGCGTATCGCCAGTTCAGAAGCTGGGCGGAGGAGTTTGAGGACGCGC
>JBJFHS010000090.1:0-4389 GCA_051893885.1 Eubacteriales bacterium | reverse complement strand
GGGGATAATGAACTACGAGGCCGGAAAACGAAGCCCGAACGAGCATGAGCGCGAAGAAAAGGGATACTCCTCCGCATGGCTTCACCACAAGGGCAGGAACAAGCACCATTTTGAATACTGGTATGACGTGAGCACGAAATCCCACGTGTACGAGCCCGTTCCAATGCCGCTTGCTTATCTCAAAGAGACGTTCTGTGACCGTGTGGCGGCGAGCAAAAACTACCGCGGAGACAACTACACGGATTCAGACCCGCTCGATTATTTTCTCACACGAAAGGCAGACCGCATCATGCACCCCTGCACCGCCTGCATTCTCGAGAAATGGCTGAGGATGCTCGCGGAAAAGGGCAAGAAAGAGACGTTTAAATACATCCGCTCAATCGGTGAGATAAAATACTGCGGCAAATGCGCAAAAAAATAAATAACCCCCGCAGGTGGTCTGACTTTAAGAACGCTCGTCAGATCAGCTGCGGGAGTTTTTCTTTTAAGGAGGTTATCGTTTACGGATACGGGTGTAAACGGATTACAAGCCCGTCAGATTTCAGTGCTTTTTGAATAATGTGCTGCCTGCAAGGGACAGTGCCGCAAATACAGCAGCGATAACGCCGATATCAAATGTCTGAGGTGCTGCGGGTGCTGCTGTTTCCGATTCAACTACTTCAGCCTCATCGACTGTGGGTTCCTCGGGTTCTGTCTCGGCAGCTGTTTCGGGTTCTGTCTCGGCAGCTGTTTCGGGCTCTGTTTCGGGTTCTGTTTCAGGCTCTGTCTCGGGTTCTTCAGCTTCTGTCTCTGCGGGTGCTTCAACCGGTTTTACAAGAGTAAGATCGCCGAATACATCCGTCTGAGCCCAAGCCTTGTTTTCGCTGTCAGACCATCCATATGCGCCGGTTCTGGTGTCGGAGCCTGTAGCCTGGTCGTTGACCTGAATGTCAAAGCCGATTGTCAGCTCTTCGGTGAGGCTTTGCTCTACGAAATACTGAAAATCAATGGAAACTTCGTACAGATAGCTGTTTTCTGTCTCTGTTACGCAAACCTTTGAGGCGCCTTCGAACATCATCTTTCCGAAATCGCTTCCGTCAACGCTGAGATACATGGGGTCATTTGCAGCCATTGCGAAATACGCCGCTCCGTCATCGCCGTAAGAAGATTCGTTGGCATTGTTGTAATCTATGTATATCTCCATACCGTCGCCAACCGAAGGACCGCCGTTGAATGAATGGTCAGCGTCGTTTACCTCGATGAGGACATAGATGTACTGCTCGTCCCACATAGCTCTGAACTGAGCGGTAAGAGGTGTGGAAACTCCGTCCTTGAGTCTGTCTATCTGGTAGACGGGGGCTTTTTCCCAGATTTCGTCGATTTTTCCGTCCACTACCGGGGTTCCGTAAACAGCTTCTCCTGAGGTGATGTCAGCTGCAAATGCCGGAACTGCGAAAAGAGTGAGAATAATTGCGCAAATCAGTGATGACAATACAATTTTTTTCATTTTTTTGCCTTTCTGTAATTTGTTTTATTTTTACCGTATCCTTTTTTGATTCATTAAATCAACAGAAGATTTTTAACGGAATACATTTACACCAATCACAGGATGTGTAAACGTTTACATCGGCAATAATACCACATCAAATTATATTTGTCAATACTTTTGCAAACTTTTTTCCCATAAAAATTTTATGCAGCAACTATCTTTGTCAATACGTACAATTCGCCGACAGAACGCGTCAAAACAGATCAGATACCGTAAAGTTCGCCGAATTTTTTCTCGAGATAGTCGGCATATACACCGGCATCGAGCTTACCGCACACATTTTCAAACAGCTCGGTCGGCGAATACAGCATTCCGTGTCGCCAAATCCTGTCGCAGAGCCAGCCGTTGATTTTCGTGAGATCCCCTTTCGCGATTTCCTCATACGGGTCGAACTCCTCTCGCATTTTTCTGAGGTACTGTGCACCGTATGCCGAACCGATCGAGTATGACGGGAAGTATCCTATTCCTCCGTCAGACCAGTGGCTGTCCTGCAGGATTCCGTGTTTGCAGTCGGTGACTTCGACTCCGAGATATTCTCCGTAAAGACGGTTCCATTCGCGCGGCAGGTCGTGCACAGTCAGTTTTCCGTCGAACATCATCTTTTCAAGCTCGTATCTGATTATGATGTGCATTGAATACGTGAGTTCGTCGGCCTCGGTGCGGACAAGCGAGGGAGTGGATTTGTTTATCATTCTGTAAAAATCGCTCTTGCTCACACCGTCAAGCCTGTTCGGGAACTCGCCGTCGAGGTAATCGTACAGAAGCGAGGTAAATTCGCGGCTTCGTCCGATATAGTTTTCGTAAAAACGAGACTGGCTTTCGTGAATCGCCATTGAGCAGCCGGTTGCAAGGCAGGTTTCAAGGAGCTCGTCAGCCACGTTGAGCTCGTACAGTGCGTGACCTCCCTCATGAATTACGCTGTAGAGTGACGAGAGGAAGCTGTCGGCGTAGTAGTGCGTGGTAATTCTGACGTCGAATTTGTTGATCTCCGAGGTAAATGGGTGCTCCGTCTCGCCGAGGGTGCAGTAACGCGGGTCGATTTTCATCGTTTTCATGCAGAAATCCGAGATTTTACGCTGCTCTTCGATGCTGTACAGTGCGTTGATTCTGCTGTCGTCGGGCTGCGGACAGCTTCTGACCTTCCGAATGAGCGGCGCAATTCTGCACTTGATTTCACTGAAAAACGCGTCGCATTTGTCCCTCGTCAGACCGCGCTCATACAAATCGAGGCACACCTCATACGGGTCGCGTTCCGGGTCGTAGTAATTGGCGCGCTTCATTACGCCGCTGTAGACCCGCTCGAGATAGGGCTCGAACAGTGAAAAATCGTCCTGCTCCTTTGCGTCGTGCCACACCGCGTAAGACTCATTGCAAAGCACCTCGAATTCAGCCGCCTCCTCCTTTGGCACCTTTCGGGTGAGGTCGAGATTGCGGTACAGCTCCTCTACATGGCGGCGTGTGATGAAATCGAGCGTGTCACGGGTTTCATAGAGATATTCGAGGGCTGAAACCGCGTCCTTGTCCGTCGTGAGGTCGTACATCATCTTCGACAGCTCGCCGAAAGTTTTTGCTCTGTACGGTGCGCTGCCCGATGGAGCAACTGTCGCCCCGTCTATGAATAAAATGTTTGAAGCGTGCTCAAGCGCTCTCAGCGACGCCTGATTCTGCTCAAGAGTTTTCAGTGCAAGTTCCCTGTCCATTTTTTCACTTCCTTATATTTATGTAATTTTTTCGCTGCATCAAGTTAAAGCCAGGCAACTGAATTATAACAGAAAAACAACCGCAAGTCAACCGCCGCCATAATCAATCCGGACCTGATGTGTATAGTTTATTTTTGTTTTTTGAGGAAAAATATATTGCATTTTTATAAGCTGCATGATATAATTTATTCAAACGATTTTTTAGTATAGGGTAATTCTTATGATTTATTTAATTTCCGCGATATCTTACATTTACTCTGCAATTGTAAACTTCATACCGGCACCGCTCACCTCTCTGCTGACCTCACCTGCGACCGGGGACAAAATAGGCGGAATCGTGACAATGCTGTGTATTTCCGGCGTCGCTCTTGTCGCGCTGATTGTACTGACGCTCATCATCAAAAGAAGAAAAAAATAAGCTCGGAAAATCAAAAGCAGCCGTGCGTTTTTTCGCATAGCTGCTGTTTTTTTATGCAATTGTTTGTTTTTCCAGCCGCAGGAGTGTCTTTGAGAGCGGGTAGACGAGGAGCCCCATTCCAAGGTTTCCAAGTCCGTGGAGCGCGTCAAACGGCAGTCCTGAGGCTATCCATTTTAACATTGTAGAAAAGTCATATCCGAACATTATCGCCTGTGCGGGTGCGTAAAGCGTTCCGTAAGAGAGTCCGAACAGTCCGCAGACGATGGGATACACAATTACGGCGGCCTTGGCGCTCATATTTCTCGGCAGAATCATGGTCACCGCCCAGAGCACAGTCCATATGTACAGATACGGAATCCACCACAGCGAAAAACCGTAATAGAGCCCCGAAATCAGGACGAAAAGGTACAGCGGAATCAGCGCCCTGACACGGTACACTACGGTGAAAACCATGATGAACATCGCGATGGGGTGGATATTCGGAAGGGCTTCAAAAGCAACCTTTGCCGCGAACATCAGAGCCGCAAGCATCGCGAAAATTATCATGTCTTTGATTTTTGCGTGCGATTTCATCTGAGGCTGTCAGCCGGCATACACGGTGTATGTGATTTCGTAGTGCTCACCGTCAGCAATATTTGTGTCCGACGCGCCGGTCATGAGGTATTCGCCGTCCTTTGAAAGCGCCCAGTATGCCTGATCTGCGTCATAGTCAGCTACCTCGCCGTTCACTGTCGTGATGTACA
>JBJFHS010000089.1:0-17456 GCA_051893885.1 Eubacteriales bacterium | reverse complement strand
GCGGCAGCCCATGCAGGTATAGCAGTGGCCCTCTCCGTTTTTATCGACCTTCAATTCAAGCATTTTTTTCTCGGAAATATAGTCCGGAACCATGCGCTTGGCGGTACATTTAGCGGCCAATTTAGTGAGGTAATAGTATTTTGAATCCTCGTGGATATTTTCTTCCTCCAGAACGTAGATGAGCTTCGGGAATGCCGGAGTTACCCACACGCCCTTTTCGTTCTTGACACCCTGATATCTCTGGAGGAGCACTTCTTCAATAATTATCGCGAGGTCGTTCTTTTCCTGCTCGTTTTTAGCCTCGCCGAGGTACATGAACACCGTGACGAAAGGCGCCTGTCCGTTTGTCGTAAGCAAAGTCACGACCTGGTACTGGATCGTCTGTACGCCTTTTCTGACTTCATCGCGGAGTCTGCGTTCGACAAGTGTGGCAATTTCATCGTCCGTGAGAGTTCTTCCGATTATGCGGTTTTCCTCCAAGACGTCGTTGCGGATTTTTTCACGGCTGACGTTTACGAACGGTGCGAGGTGTGTGAGGGAAATCGACTGACCGCCGTACTGGTTTGACGCAACCTGAGCTATGATCTGCGTGGCGATATTGCAGGCAGTGGAGAAGCTGTGCGGGCGCTCAATCATCGTTCCGGTTATTACAGTGCCGTTCTGAAGCATATCCTCGAGGTTGACAAGGTCGCAGTTGTGCATATGCTGGGCATAGTAATCGGTGTCGTGAAAGTGAATGATTCCCTCGTTGTGGGCGTCGACGATATCCTTCGGAAGCAGAATGCGGTTTGTAATATCGCGCGAAACCTCTCCTGCCATATAGTCGCGCTGAGTTGAGTTGATAACGGGGTTTTTATTGGAGTTCTCTTGTTTTGCCTCCTCGTTGTTGCACTCGATGAGGGAGAGGATTTTGTCGTCGGTTGTATTTGACTGTCTGACGAGTGTTCTTGTGTAGCGATAGGTGATGTACGCCTTGGCTACCTCAAACGCGCCGTGTGCCATGATCTGGTGCTCGACCATATCCTGCACTTCTTCAACGGACGGGCTTCTGCCGAGCTGTTCGCAGGACAAAACCACGCTTTCCGCAATTCTTTTTATCTGTACGGCGGTCATACGGCAGCTTTCATCGACGTTTTCGTTTGCCTTGGTAATGGCAGAAATTATTTTTGTTATATCAAATTCGGCTTCTGAACCGTTGCGTTTAATTATCTTCATTATATGCTCTCCTTCAAATTTTGCCAGGGCTTTTGATTCGTTCTACAATTCACGCAATATCTTGTGCGCGAGCAGACTGATTATAGCATATATTGTATCTGTTGTCAATCGCTGAATTGACTTTTCCGACGTAAAATTTAATGCTGCAAATTTTGTTAAAATTGTACGTCCTGCATGACATATGCCAAAATGTGAACAAATGATTCCGATTTGGAAAAGGATGTTCATTTATTTAATTGTAGAAAATCATGAAGGCAAAGCTCAGCTTCGGAGGCGAGCGATGCGGCGGTTTTGATTTTTCCGCATTCATCGGGCACAAGACGGCGGGAGATTTTATCCTTTCTGAACCATATCAGCTGTCGTTTTGCGTAGTGCCTTGTCGCAAGTTTTATGTCCGCCGAAACCTCGTCAATGGTTTTCTCACCTCTGAAATAAGGCAGAAACTCCTTATATCCGATGGCCTGAGCTGCGGTTCTGCTGATTTTTCTGCCTGAGCAGAGTATGTCCCGCGCTTCCCTCTCAAGTCCCTCGGCGAGCATTATATCGACTCTTTTGTCTATTCTGTCATACAGAACCGCGCGGTCCGCAAAATCTATGATAAACGCAAGGTCGCTGTAGGGAGAGTCGCCGGAAATCTGCTCACGGTCAGTTTCGGTTTTGGTTTTGCCGGTCACCTCGTAAACCTCTATGGCGCGGACAACACGCTTGACGTTATTCGGGTGGATAGCGTCGGCGCTCTGCGGGTCGATTTCACGGAGTCTGGCGTGGAGAGCTTCGTTTCCGTTTTTTTTCGCGAAATCATACAGCTCCTCACGAAGCTTTTCGTCCTGCTCGCCCTCGCTGAAAGATGTTATCTTCATCACAGCGTCGTGGTACATTCCCGTTCCGCCGCAGAATATCGGAATTTTTCCGCGGGACACAATATCCTTTATCGCTTCATTTGCGCGTGAGGCGTAATCGGCGGCTGAAAACTCGTCCTCCGGGTCGATGATATCGAGGAGGTGGTGTCTGATTCCGCTCATTTCCTCTGCTGTCGGGGTCGCCGTGCCGATATCCATTCCGCGGTACAGCTGCATTGAGTCGCAGGATATTATCTCGCCGCCGAGCCTTTTCGCAAGCTCTATCGAAAGCGCAGTTTTGCCGGATGCCGTCGGTCCGAGGATCGATATTGTTTTGATTTTTTCGTTCTGCATATCTTATTTTATAAACATCGCATCGCCGAAGCTGAAGAAGCGGTATTTTTCTTCTACAGCTGTGGTGTAGGCTTTCATTATCATTTCACGGCTTGCGAGAGCTGAAACAAGCATTAAAAGCGTGCTCTCCGGCAGGTGGAAATTCGTGATCAGCGCGTCGACCGCCTTGAATTTATACCCGGGATAGATAAAAATTCCGGTATCGGTGTCGACAGGGCGGATTATTCCGTCGTCATCCGCAGCCGATTCGAGCACGCGGCACGAGGTTGTCCCCACCGCGATGATTCTTCCGCCGTTTTTCTTTCTCTCGTTTATCTCACGCGCGGCCTCTTCCGTCACTCTGATGTACTCCGAGTGCATTTCATGATCCGCGATTTTGTCCTCCTTGACGGGGCGGAAGGTTCCGAGTCCTACATGAAGCAGAACAGGAACGACGGCACATCCCTTGTCTTTGATTTTCTCGAGGAGTTCGGGGGTGAAGTGAAGTCCGGCGGTCGGAGCTGCGGCTGAGCCGGGATTTCTGGAGTAAACAGTCTGGTACCGCTCGCTGTCCTCAAGCTTTTCGGTGATATACGGCGGCAGCGGCATTGTTCCGAGCAAATCGAGGGCTTCAAAAACGTTCTTGGCGTTCTTTCTGACGTTCAGCTTGACAAGCCTGCAGCCGCCTTCGATTATATCAAGGACTTCCGCTTCAATTATTCCGTCGCCGAAGTCGATAACATCCCCGATTTTTGCACGCTTACCGGGTCCTGCGAGTGTTTCCCAGATGTCGTTCTCTCTCTGTTTGAGCAGAAGAAGCTCAACGGGGCCGGTTGATTCGGTTTCAACTGCGTGTCCGAGGTCTTTGTCGAAGCGATATTTTCTGTGTCCGATGATGCGGGCGGGAATCACGCGGGTGTCGTTTATGACAAGCACGTCCCCGGGATTTATATAGTCGACTATATCGCGGAAAATTTTATGTTCAATAGAGCCGTCGCCGCGGTCAAGCACCATAAGTCGGGAGGAATCGCGCGGCTCAATCGGAGTCTGGGCTATTCTCTCCTTGGGCAGGTCGTAATAGAAATCCGACAGGCGCAGATTTGTTGGGGGTAAGTTATTTTTTATCATTTCATTCACCGTATAATCCGTCCCGGTCAATGTACTGCGTTAATTAATATATATGAAAAAACACCGATATGCACTCAGGTTTTATATATTTGTAAGATTGACAAAGGCGGAATAATATGTTATTATAGTATCAGTCAAACTTTATTTATATGCGGCATATTTTTATTCTTCCGCATAAAATAGATAGAGGAGCGTTTCCGATTATTATGACAGGGGAGGCTGCCGAGCCGGAATTACTTCATCCCCTCTCAGAAAGGCGAGGAACGCCGAAGAAAACGAGTGTCCGGCGCGCTTATTTTCTGGGCTGCTTTCCTGAACAAGGAGCGGACTGTCACCGTTTTTGCGGTGGAGGGCTATCTGTGTAGTCGTGAGTTTAAAACAGCACACGATAATATTATATTACACAGACGTCCGGTTTTCAACCGGTTTTTATTATATCAGCGAATTTTTTTACAAATTTTCACTTAACACATTGTGTTCGCGATGCGGCAGGCGGAAAAAGTGCCGTTGAGCGGCGAAAGGAGATTTTATATGGGAAAATTCAACAAGAAGATTATCTTTGAGGGTGCTGCAACCGCTCTGGTTACACCTTTCGGAAGCGACGGCGGCGTGGACTATGAAGTTTTCAAAAAAATCATTGACTTTCAGATAAACGGCGGGATCGATGCGCTTGTCATCTGCGGCACAACGGGCGAGGGCTCCACGCTGACCGACGACGAGCACAAGGAGTGCATCCGTTTTGCTGTGGAATACATCGGCGGCAGAGTTCCCGTAATCGCCGGAACAGGTTCAAACGACACGGATTACGCAAACTCCCTCTCCGAATACGCGTGTGATGTAGGTGCGGACGCACTTCTGCTCGTGACACCGTATTACAACAAGGCGACTCCGAAGGGGCTCGTAAAGCATTTCCTCTCCACCGCCGAAAAATGCAGCAAACCGATCATTCTCTACAACGTTCCCTCGAGAACCGGCTGCAACATCACGATGCCCGTATATCGCGAGCTCGCAAAGCATGAGAACATAGTGGCCGTAAAAGAGGCGTCGGGCAATCTCTCTCAGGTTGCGCAGATCGCGGCAGAGCTTTCAGACGACCTCTCAATATACAGCGGAAACGACGACCAGATTGTCCCGATTCTCTCGCTTGGAGGACGCGGAGTTATTTCGGTTCTCTCAAACATAATGCCGCGCGAGACTCACGAAATCTGCTCAAAGTTCATGGGCGGCGACGTTGCCGGTTCGAGAAAGCTCCAGCTTGAGCTGCTTGATTTCATAAACAGCCTGTTCATTGAGGTCAATCCCGTTCCGGTAAAAACGGCTTGTGGACTTATGGGACTCTGCTCCGACGCCATGCGCCTTCCCCTGTGCGAAATGGAGGAGTCAAACAAGGCTAAGCTCGCCTCGGCAATGAAAAAACTCGGACTTATAAACTGATTTCAGCAAATCAAGGACAAACAAGGACGTAAAATGAAAAAGATAAAGATAATATTATCCGGCGCGTCGGGCAGACTCTGTTCCGTTATCGCAAAAATGGCGGCTGAGAGAGATGACTGC
The DNA here is from genome assembly GCA_051893885.1 of Eubacteriales bacterium. GTDB lineage: Bacteria > Bacillota > Clostridia > Oscillospirales > CAG-272 > UMGS1696. Next base: position 12,387 of record JBJFHS010000089.1, on the reverse strand, counting down.
GAAATTCTCTGCGGGGTTGACGTTTCCGAATCAGCCGCCTCCCCGTTCCCGATTTACGGCTCATTCGACAAAATCACTGAAAAAGCCGACGTTATAATCGACTGCTCTTACCACACCTCGGTAAATGCGCTTCTCGAATATGCCGAAAAGACCGCAACTCCCGCTGTAATCTGCACTACGGGCCACACAGACGACGAAACTGCTCTGATACGTGCGGCATCGGAAAAAATACCGATTCTGAAATCCCGCAATATGTCACTCGGAATAAATCTTCTGACCGAGCTGACAAAAAAGGCTGCTGCTGTTCTCGGCGAGGACTTTGATATCGAGATAGTCGAGGCTCACCACCACAACAAGCTCGATGCTCCAAGCGGTACGGCTCTCATGCTCGCAGACGCCGCACGTGAAGCGAGGGATGAAGCGGGTATTGAATCCGAATACATCTACGACAGGACAAACGTCAGACGCAAGAGAGATTCGTCCGAGATAGGCATTTCCTCAGTCAGAGGCGGCACTATCGTCGGCGAGCACACCGTGATATTTGCGGGAGAGGACGAGGTCATAAAGCTCTCACACAGCGCGGGAAGCCGGAATCTTTTCGCCGCCGGTGCAATACGTGCCGCTCTGTATCTGGCAGGACACAGTGCGGGATTTTACACGATGTCAGACGTTATCGGTGAGATGATAAAATAGGAGGGCTTATGCTTATTCCGGGACTTGTTTCAGTTACCTTCCGCAAATTGAGCCGCGCCGATATTGCCGAGCTGATGCACCGCGCCGAGCTTCCGGCTATTGAGTGGGGCGGAGACGTCCATGTTCCGACTGTCGAGACCGCCGACGAGTTCACTGTAGAAAACGCTCTCACCGAAGCGGCGTATTATTCCGCGGATGGCAAATTCTACATAGCGTCGTACGGCTCGTATTACCGGTGTGACAGTTATTCGCCATACAGCGGAGAGACAGCGGTGTCTGTAAGCGCGCCTAACATACGTGTATGGGCAGGTCAGAGAGGCTCAGCTGATGCGGACACGGAATACCGAAAAACCGTAGCGCGGTATATTCAGCTGCTATGCGACGAAATGGCGCCCCACGGTATAACGGTATCGACCGAATTCCACGGCGGAACGCTCACAGACAACTACGACAGCGCACTCAGGCTGATAAGTGAAGTTGAACGCGGCAATTTCTGCACATACTGGCAGCCGAACCAGTTCAGGGATGAGGAATACAACACAGCCGCGCTGAAAGCCGTTCTGCCCTACTTATCGAATGTACACGTATTCACATGGGACTCCTCGCACAGATATCCTCTCGCGGACGGTGAGGCGAAGTGGAGGAAGTACATTGACATAATCCGGTCGTATGGAGGCAGTCACCATATGCTTCTTGAATTTGTGAAAGACGATTCAATCGAGCAGTTTTTGCGTGACGCCGAGACTCTGAAGGGCTGGCTTGAATAAAGAAATCCGCTGTTTTTTCGGGGAGATACCTGATCAAACGGCGGATTTTTTATGTCGTCATTTTTTAGTCATTTGCCGGCTTTATATTCCGTTTTCAGAAGTGAGAAAAGGCAGTCGCTGTACACAATTCCGCTGCTTGCCCGGACTGCGTATCTGAGAGTTCCCTCATGTTTAAAGCCTAACTTTTTTATCAGCCTGAGCGAGTTTTCGTTTTTGTCAAACACGCGGGCAGATATCACATCGACGCCGAGTTCATCAAAGCAATACCGTATAAACGCCCCGAGCGCCTCCGTCATGTAACCGTTTTTAGTGTATTTCGTGTTCAGCTCGTATGAAATGCAGCAGCTCTCAACCATATAGCGCAGCTCATCCTTTGAAAAACCTATTGTGCCGATTATTTTATTCTCGGCTTTCAGTTCGATTGAATACTGATACCATCCGTTTTTGATGCCGTTTTCGATTTTTTCGGGTGTCGCCGGAGAAATGCAGTTGTATTTCAGCACCTCGGGGTCTGTGTAGAGCTCCAAAAGGTCGGCGGCATCTCTTTCCTCAGCCTCGCGGATGACAAGTCGTTCGGTTTCAAAATAAATTTTGCTCATAGTATTGGCTCCTTATGACAGTCTGCGTGTATATAGTATTTTTGATTAATTATAGCTCACGTGCGATTCTTTGTCAAGAGAGACAAAAACCGCCTTTACTCAAGAGGTAAGACGGTTTTTTAGTATTATTTGAAATTATTTGTCGCTGTTTTCTTCAATGTTGGTGAGGAGCTTATCCAAAGCCTTTGTCCACAGCTTCTGGTTCTTCTCCATAACCGATGCGATATTTTCGGTTTTTGTCTGAAGGTTATTTCTGAAGAAGTGAACGACGTTGCCTATGCTGTTGGAGTACAGTGCGGCAAAGTCTGCGGCGACGTTTTCTCTGATGAGGTCGATCATCATGCCGGACTCGTTGTCGCGTGCGTACTTGACTTTAAGAGCAACTTCGTAGTATGCCGGAGTTACGGTTTTAAGGCTTTCGGATGCCATGCACTCGAGAACAACGGTGGTTTCGTATGTCTTCTGGTTTGTGATCGGAATACCGAACAGTGTTACGCCGTCGTGGAGCATTGTGTTATAGTGTTCCTGTTCTTCGTTCAGCTTCGGAACGGGGATGATTTTGAATTCCTGCTCCATATCGCGGAGGTAAATACCGGACTGGAAGAGCTTGTTTACGCCTATCATGGCTCTGTTTTCTGCGAACATTTTCATGACGGTATTATTGTCGTCCTCGGAATGCCAGAAGCCTGTGTTGTTTGCGACAATATTGTACATTTTTTCATAGAAAGTAAAGGTTCTTTCGTTGTTGAGTGAAACATACGGAGTTCCGGACTCATCTCTTTCGGAGAAGCGGATCATAGAACCGGCAGCCATACCTTCCGTGGGGTCTTCTATATCGAAAACAAATCCGAATGTGTCGTTGAAGTCAATTTTGCCGTTTCCGTTGTTGTCGACGTAAACAGAGTCGGAGTATTCGTTGAGCTTGTCGAGAGTCCATGCGCCTTCGTTTACAACGTCATAAATATTGATATCCGGGTAATGGTCTTTCCATATTTCGTCGTTGATGTATGTCACATACATACCGCCGGTGTATCTGAGCGCGATATCGCCCGTTGCCCAGTATGTAATTCCCTTGTACGACATATTTTCGATATAGCCGCTTCCCCAGTATTCACGTGTGAAGTCGAGATTGTCAAGCTTGCTTAAATTGAGCATAAGTCCTTCGGGACCCATTACGATACCGTAATACTGGTATGTACCGATAATGTCGTAGTCGTCGGAGCCTGCCTGAATGGAAGGACGGACTGTTCCGGGAAGGCCGGAGAACTTAATAACGTCAACAAGGTCAATTGTAATATTGAGTCTTTCCTGAACTGCCATATTTCTTGTATAAACGGCGGAGTCAACAACCTCACCGGTATCCTCTGCAGCCATAATGGACAGCTCTGTCAGATTTCCGTTTCCGCCTTCCTCGACGATAAAGCGCATATTGTAGCCTTCAAAGTCCATGCTTTCCGGAAGGTCGTCGAGATATTTTTTTGTTTCCTCCTCAGTTTCTGCCGAGGTTTCTGCATTGACAGCGTTGGTCTTGGAAGTGGTTTCTTCACTGTTTGCCGGATTGTTTGAGCACGACGCCAACGAAGCGGTCAGCATTGCTGCAATCAGGCATAGGGACAGAAATCTTTTCATGTTGCGTATCTCCTTAACAATATTTTTGAAAAATAATAATAATTTTTAAGTCTCATGACACAAATTTTTCAGCAGTCCATGAGGGTTGATTAATTATATCACATTTTAATCTGTTTTTCAACAAATTTGAATTATTTTTTTCACATTAATTAAAAATATGACACGTTATCATAACTACATAAATAGTTTTGTTGCAGTAAAAAGTCAACTTGTTGAATATTTTTATATTAAATCGGATTTGTTTTGTATCAATTGCCGAATTATATGTTTTTTCCTTAGGTAACGGCAATTATCCGCCCGGTTTGAAATAATATTTTTCAGTTTTTTTCATAAAATCATTGACAAAGGACGTTTAAAATGGTATAATGTAAAATCGAACGGGCAAATTTTACAGCCTGTCTCTCTACCGTCGAAGTCGATCTGTCGGCGGTCTGAAGTCCATAGGGAGGTATAAAAAATGGAAAAGATCATCAATTCTTACGAAACTCTTTTTGTTATCGACCCTGACCTGACCGAGGAAGCTACAAAAGCTCTTGTTGAGAAGTTCTCCAAGCTCATCTCGGACAACGGTGAAATCGTTGAAGCAAACGAATGGGGCAAACGCAAGCTCGCATATCCCATCAACGACAAGAACGAGGGTTACTACGTACTGATCACTTTCAAGAGCGAAGGAACTCTTCCCGGCGAGCTCGACAGAATTTTCGGCATCACCGAAGGTATTCTCCGTTCAATCGTTATCCGTCACGAAGACAAAAAAACTGAGAAGAAAACAGCAAAGGCAGAAGCATAAATTACTTCACCTTCCTTGTTTAAGGAGATATTATGGCTAACTTTAACTTCAATAAGGTTATCCTCGGCGGACGTCTTACCGCTGATCCGGAGCTCAAGACAACACCCTCCGGAATTTCGGTAACATCATTTACCGTTGCGGTGAACAGACGCTTTGGAGGAAAAGCCGGAGAAGAAGCTCAGGCTGATTTCTTTAACGTAACTGCATGGCGTCAGACAGCCGAGTTCATCACACGCTATTTCAGAAAGGCAAGCTCGATCTGTGTTGTCGGTTCAATTCAGACAAGAACATGGACTGACGGACAGGGTCAGAAGCGTTTTGCAACCGAAATAGTGGCGGATGAAGCGTATTTTGTTGATGCAAAGAGCGAAAGCCCTATCGCGGTTCAGCAGGCTGCTGCCATGTATGCTCAGAATCAGGCTCCTTCGTATGTACCTGACGGATACGGTGCATATTCGGGAAATCAGAACTCCGCTTTCCAGAATCAGACAACACCCAAATTTGAAGAAATATCAGACGACGAAGAATTACCGTTCTAATGTAATTCACTCAATTTAACAGGAGGATTAATAAGTAAGATGGATACAGAAAAGACTGAAGTTGTTGCGGAAGAAACCGTTGCTCCCGCAGCCAATAATAACGAAAAAACAGAATCCGCTCCTCAGCAGAGATTCAACCGTCAGGGCAGAAATAACAGAAGAAAGAAAGTCTGCCTCTTCTGCGCTGAAAATATCGACTACATCGACTACAAGGATACCGTCAGACTGAGAAAGTGCATCGCTCCCGAAAGAGGCAAGATCCTTCCCAGAAGAATTTCCGGCACCTGCGCTAAGCATCAGAGACAGCTCACTGTTGCAATCAAGCGCGCCCGCCACGTTGCACTTCTTCCCTACGTCGCTGACTGATTGAAGTAAAGAAGTAAAAAAGAAAGGCAGTCTTATATGGGCTGTCTTTTTTTGCTTTGTCTTGACGTCACAACAAAAAAATAAACGCCGAGAGCTTTTTATTGCAGTCGGCGATTTTTTTATGGGATTCAGGGCATATACGGTGTTTTGCCGTCGATGGTATAGTCCTCTGGCATTATGTACGGCTTGATGTAGTTGATGGTGAACTCAACGCCCCACTGACCGCGGACACCCATCCAATAGCCCGAGTGAGGCTCTATGGACAGCATTCCGTTGTAGTTCTTCATATACAGGACATCCATAACGGCTCCCCAGTTTGTCTGGTCAAGTCCAACCGGCGGGTCGTCTGTATGTTTTCCGTCGATGTAGAGGGAGCCTTTGAGGTGGAAATGGCATATTCTGTCTCCCCAGCGGTTCATTTCACTGAGGTAGTCCCCTCCTCTGCCGAGACAGTGAGACGTGTCGTATTTTATGCCGAGTTCGGGAAGTGCGGGCATGATCATCTCCCACGCTTTATCGTTGAATACGAAGTTTTCCCAGTCGCAATTGTACACGCAGATTTTCACGTTCTTGCCCTTCGCGTATTCGATGAGCTTTCCGAAGTAGTCGATGGCAATGTCACAGTTTTCCTTATAGGTTCTGGAGGAAGTGTAGTTACAGCCGCAGTTGAACACGGGACATCCGAGCGTTGAAGCGGCGTCGATGAGGTTTTTGTCGTGCTGCAAAGCGGATTCGATGATGTTTCCGTTTTCGTCGATCCGCTTCTCTCCCCAGCGACCGATAGAGCCGACGGCTACGTCATATTTTTGGGAATAGCTTAAAATTTCGTCTGTGTGACCGGCGACTTCCATGCTGTCGTAATTCCAGTTGCAGCAGAATTCGACGGCGTGCAGTCCGAGAGAGGCGACGTATTTAAAGCTCGCTTCGTCCCATCCGTTGATAATTCCGAGTTTCATTCCGATACCCTTTCTGATTTTATTTAATTTACACCGACCGCGGAAAGGTACATCTGCGCCCACGATGCGGTTATAGCCTGAGTGTTGTTCAGGAAAATTATATCCGACAAGCCGTAATCCTTGAGCTGTTCATAAATATTGAAGTTTGAATAACGGACGTCAACAACTATTATATTTCCGTAGTGCTCGCACAAAAACGGCACGAACGCATTTCCGAACGAGTCCTTGAGTACGAGAACGCTCTTATCCTGCGGGTTGTCGGGCACGTTTATGACAGTGTACGGGTTATCTCCGGCGATAAAGGTTACGTAGGTTTTGTTTGTATTGACTATTGACATGTCGTAGTTGTATGTCGCTCCGGCTGAGGTAGTCACGGTCATTGTGTGGCTCTTTGTCGGTCGGAAGGCTTCTATGACATCAGTAAAGTTTTTGACCCGGGCATCGTTGGTCCAGCTGTAAAGGCTTCCGCTGTAGCTGTCGTTGCGGATCTCATATGTGAAGCTGTCAAGCGGGGTCGGTTCAAGTCCAACAGATTCGCAGAAGGCAGTGTAAGCGTAATACGCGCCTCTCTGGGTCCAGTGGTGGTCGCTCCTGAAGAACAGGTATTCATCCCTGTGCGCGTACATGGCAGCGTATGGGTTCACGAAGTTGATTGACGGGTCCATATGCGCGCCGATTTTCTGGATCATCTCATCCTGATCCTCAATCTTTGAGCGCACCTCCTCATTATCCACAACCATAGAGGATACAGGCGCCACGACTACGCTGACTCTTGTGTCGTTTCCGAAAAGCTGCTTATAATATTTGACTGTCTGAGCGTAAACCTCTGCGGAGGAATCGCTGTACCACGCCTGAGTGTAGACCGCGTCGCCGTAAATAAACAATCCGCTTGCGAGAAAATCCGCGTGAAGGTCGTTCTGCACATTAGTCACAGATGTAATTTCCGTGATTTCAATGCGGCAGGTCTCCGTAATATCACCGTAGGAGCAATTCAAAACAGCTTCTCCCACACCTACACCTTTTACGTTTATTCCGCCGCTCTCGTTGATTGAAATCGACGCCACGTTTTTGTCCGAAACCGACCATCTGACTGTCGCGCCGTCGTCGGAATCCGTGTCAACAGTCGCGTAAACTACTGCGCCGCTTCCTACAGTCAGTCTGAGAGAGGTTTTGGAGAGGTGTATCGCCGTGACTTTGGGTTCTTCTTCCATTTCAGGCTCGGTTTCAGTCTCTTTCTCGGTCTCTGTTTCGGGTGCAGCTTCCCCGCTATGCCCGGCTGCCGGTGTTTCAGTTTCCTCAGTCGGCTTATCGTATTCTTCACTTTCGGGTGTGGTTTCGTCGATTATTTCGCCGTCAAGCACTTTTGAGCCGTCAGTCTCCGGAGCTGCGGCATTCTCCTCAGTTTCGGGATTCTGGTTCTTCAGGCTGTCCATCGCCTCATTCAGCTTGTCTGAGAGCTCAGCGTGGTCGTTTTCACTGCCGGTCTCCTCTCCCATCGGGCTGAGCAGGACAAAGTTGCCTTCCCCATCGATTGAATAGTCATAGCCCTTGAGCGTATCCATTTCCTTTGACAAATCAACAAGCTCATCGCGTTTTATAAAAGTGTCCGAGATAAACGAGGCGATTCCGGAGAAATACGAGCCATCCTTTAAAGCCTCAAATGTAAACTCCGGCATTTTCGCGAGAGTTCTCTTTTCCGATTCGGACTCAGTTGGTCTGTCTTTCTGTGCAAGATTCAAAACAGCGACTCCGCCGAACAGCACAGCTACAAGAGATACGCAGACTATATCAATTATCTTTTTTTTCTTATTCAAGTAATGCCTGACCTTTCCGAGTCATATAACTATGACGAACTTTTTCAGAATCTGAAATACAGAAACGCGCTGTAGGTGTCGCCCACAAGTCTGACTGTCGCAGCCGAAACAAACACCACGACAACAGCGGTTTTTATGATTCTCTCAGCAGTGTAGCCGATATTGATATGCCGCTTGAGCCAGTTCCAGAGTGTCGGAACAATCGGAGCGGAAAAAATGAGTGCGGCGGCGAGCAGGTTTATATTGTCGAGTAAAATTGATTTTGTGAAAATATCGTTGAACGATTTACAGCCTATGCCGAACAGGTAGCCGATATTTTTCAGCAGATCCTTGTCAAAATAGAATATCGCGAAGCCGAAAACCGTGATGAATACGGTATAGATATGGGACAGGGCGAACGAAAGCGGCTTCGGCATAAGCTCGATTGATTTGAGGTACTGCTTTTTCTCCCACATGAGCAGAAAACCGTAATACAGTCCCCAGATAATGAAGTTCCACGACGCGCCGTGCCACATACCGGTCAGGAACCAGACGACGAGGATATTTCTCTGCTGGTCATGCCGGTTGCCGCCGAGAGGGATATACACATAGTCGCGGAAAAACGTTCCGAGAGACATATGCCATCTTCGCCAGAACTCCGTCGCGCTCCTTGAAATAAGCGGATAATCGAAGTTTTCGCGGAATTCAAATCCGAACATTTTTCCGAGTCCAATCGCCATATCGGAATATCCAGAGAAGTCAAAGTACAGCTGCAGGGTGAAGAACAGAGCTCCCGCCCAACGCGCGACAAAAGTGACATCCGACAGGCTGTACAGTGAGGTTATAACGGTGTCACAGCAGTCTGCGATGAGAACTTTTTTCGCAAGTCCGACCGAAAAGCGGAACAGTCCGTCGTTGAACTTTTCGAGAGGGACACGCCTGTCAGAGAGCTGCATTTCGATGTCTTTATAGCGCACAATGGGGCCGGCGATGAGCTGCGGGAAGAATGAAACGTACAGGAGCAGCTTGAAAAACGACTTCTGCACTTTTGCGTCGCAGCGGTAAACATCGATCACATACGACATCGTCTGAAAGGTAAAAAAGCTGATACCGATGGGCATTGAGAGTTCGACGAGAGGTATGTTCACGTTGAAAATCGTATTGAGGGTTTCGGTAAAAAATCCGAGGTATTTATATACGCCGAGCACGCTGAGGTTAGATATGACCGCAATTGTCAGCCAGAATTTTCGCATCCACACAGAACGCGTCCGCCCGATGAGTATGCCGAAAATATAGTCAGCCAGAACAAGTCCTATCATTAAAAAGACGTAGACAGGTTCTCCCCACGCATAAAAAATGAGTGAGAAAGCCACCAGCACTCCCCGTCGGTACGCATCATTTTTGATTATAAAATAAGCCAGAAACAGCACCGGCAGAAAAACATACAGAAAAAATATGTTGGAGAAAACCATCAACTAACCTCTCGAAAGCTTACATGAGCACAGCAAAACATCCCGTCTGCCGCATATACATTATATGATATTTCGTCTTGAACAATTATATCATCAAAGGTAATTATTATCAAGCCAAAAAACGACATTATCCGAATTATTTTTTCATTTTAACAGGTAATAATTTTATACACATCCTCGGGTGTTTCCGCAAATACCGCAGCTCCGTTTTTTTCGAGATAATCGCGGTCTCTGAAGCCCCACAGAACCGAAATACAGTCCACTCCGGCGTTTTTTGAAGTCTGCACATCGACCTCGGAGTCGCCGATGTATACGGTTTCACTGAGCGGAACACTGAGCTTATGTGCGGATTCGATTACGGTGTCGGGGTACGGCTTTCTTCTGATGCCCTCACTTTCGCGCTCACCGCAGACTGTTTCTATCTCGGGAAAATATTTTTTGCACAAAGTCACCGTTGAGACGTGGATTTTATTCGACACGACCGCGACCTTTACACCGGCTGAGATGAGCTTTTCGATGAGCTCGGGAATCCCGTCATAGGCTCTTGTTTTTATCTCCGAGTGAGCGGCGTAATAAGTCCGGTATTCCTTTATGGCGTCGGAAAGGTTCGGGTCGTTTTCACCCCCGGGGACGCAGAGAGTGATGAGCCTGTCCACTCCGTTTCCGACAAAATTACGCACTTCTCCGATGGTTCTGCGCGGATAGGAGTATTTGTCCATGGTGTGGTTGACGGCATCCCATAGGTCCTCGAGGGTATTGAGCAGGGTTCCGTCCAGATCAAATATTGCGGCTTTATATGACATTTTTGTTTCTCCGGAATCAAATTTATTTTACATTATTATTATATACTTTGACGTACAGTAAATCAAATATTTAAAGTTAATTTTTTGTATTAATGTTTTTTTCGTCCGCTGTGAGAATGTATATAACGCATTAAAAATTCCCGCAGGATTCTTTTGAGTCCCTTGGGAGTTGTTTGTCAGCGTTTGGTTAATGGAAGGCTGATATATGCGGCGAAAACCGGCAAATTTTTCGCGACTGTTACTGCGCAGAAAAACGGTCTGTCGAGGGTAAAGTCAACCTCGTCGTCGGGAGGCATTGCGGCGCCGTAATAGTCAACCTTATAATATGCCGCGCCGCTGACTCCAATCTCGTCAATACTGAGTCGTGCCGACTGGGTGACGCCAGAGATGAACGATGTGGGGAGTGCATCAGTTATAAGCGTTGAGAAATCCGCACCGTCTTTAAAAATCGTACCTCCGACAGTATCTTTGATTTTATCCGCCAGCTCAAGCTCTGAGGTTACATCGAATTTTGGAATTGCGAGGTTTATTTTGATAAATTTTGATTCAGCCGCATCTTTTTTTCCACAAATCATCCCTGCGGCGTCATTTATCAGTCGTTCTTCATCACACTCCTCATCGGGGAGGATAAACCACATATTTCCGCCGTCAAGCTCAAGCCGTACCGCCGCGAAATCTTCGGTGAAGTAGTAGTTATCCGTTGTCTGACGTTTCATATATTCGGCAGCGACATCTCCGTCAGGCGAATGAAAAGTCCCTGATTCTGTTTTATTTTTGTCAAATTCCTCGCACCAGCTTGCCTGAAACTCAACAGATGTGAGCATAACGGCGAATGTATCGGGATTAAATATGTTTTCCTCAACATCAGTCATACCTCCCGTTGAACCTTTCAGCCAATCAGCGGCGGCATTGCTGTAGCTTTCAGATGACATATTACCGTAAAACGAAGAAATATAGTAGTTTTCTGCCAGAAAATCGAGCGTTTCTCGGTTATAGTGCAGCTTGTCGCTCAACCAAAGTGAGGTGGAAATTGCACAGTCAGGCACGCCGGATGAGGAATAAGTCGAGTTCCACATAGCTTTCGAGATTTTCCGCATAGTTTCGGCAGTTCCGTCAGGTGAGAGAAAGGAGACAATTTCTTCCCTTCTCTCTCCGGCGGCGGTTTCGGCGATAGAAGCCAGTGTCAGATACAGCGCAGAGGGAGAGATTACAGAGTTATCCACATCGCACGACTGCAGGATATTCATTGAGGTTTCTGTGAAAGGAGAAAAGTCAAAATCGTCAAGGTCGGGCTGGTTTATCTGTTTTCTTCTGTCCTCATAATATTTATCCAACGCGTCTCGTCTTGCATCATCCGATAAAAGAACATAATTTTTCGGATACGGTGACATTTCGGGATAAACGGCAGTCGAAACAGCGAATTTTTCTATGCTGTTTTCTGTGCAGGAATACGCCATGAAAACGCAGGCGGCAGCAATCACGGCGCAGAGGATCATACTCAACTTTGATTTTATCCGGTGATTGTTTTTCATACCGATATTTCCCATTTCGATTATTTTTTATATTAAGACGTACGAAAATGTAAAATTGTTCCCTGAAAAACAAAATTTTTGCCGGAAAAAACTATTTTTTAGCAGCATAAAATGCCCGCTGTTCAAACAGGCATTTTTATCTTTTATTCAGTTTGATTTTTCATATACGCTTACGTTCTTTTCGAGCATTTTGGTTGCGACCTTTTCGCTCTTTGCGTAGAACGAAGCAATGTCCTTGTTGTCCTGTTCTATCTGATTCTTGAATGTAAATGCAAGTCCGATGTTGTTATACACATAGGCAAAATCGAAAACTCTGGTGTTGTAAATCAGCTCGAGCATAGCACCCGATTCGATGTCGCGTACATTTTTCTTTGTCATCAGAACGTCGTAATACCACGGGAGGACTGTGCGGTATGATTCATACGCAAATGCCTCAAGCAGTATTCCC
>JBJFHS010000088.1:0-17548 GCA_051893885.1 Eubacteriales bacterium | reverse complement strand
CGCGGTGAGACGTTCACTTACGCGGATGACACACGAAATCATCGAAAAAAATAAAGGCAGCGAAAACCTCTGCCTCGTCGGAATAAGAAGACGGGGGATTCCGCTGTCGCATATTCTCGCTGAAAATATCAAAAAATTTGAAAAAATCGACGTTCCCGTGGGATATATCGACATCACACTGTACCGCGACGATCTCTCTGAAACCACACTTCTTCCGCACGCCTCTGACAGCAGCCTTCCGTTTGACATAACCGGAAAAACCGTGATTCTTGTCGACGACGTAATTTACACAGGCCGCACCGCCAGAGCCGCAATCGAAGCCGTGTTCTCATACGGACGTCCGGCAGCAATACAGCTTGCGGTTCTGATCGACCGAGGACACCGTGAGCTTCCGATAAGACCCGATTTTGTCGGAAAAAATATCCCCACATCGAATACCGAGATAGTTTCGGTGCTTGTAGAGGAATACGACGGCATAAGCGCGGTCAGACTCCTCGAAAACGTACCGGATTAACGAATCAGATCGCAGAATGACGCCCCCACAAACTCTGCGAGAGAGGTTGGGGAAAGTATCAGCTGCACACCCCGGCATCCCGCACTTACATAGATTTTATCGGACAAAAGCGCCGTTTCATCGATGTAGGTCGGGAATTTTTTCTTCATACCGATCGGAGAGCATCCGCCGCGGATATATCCCGTGAGAGGGAGCAGCTCCTTTACGTGAATCATCTCCACACGCTTGACACCGGCAGCCTGCGCGCACTTCTTCAGATCGAGCTCGTATGCCACAGGAATGCAGAAAACCTCGTAAGTGCCCCTGTCGTCGCGGCAGACAAGAGTTTTGAACATACAGTCGGGGTCGATTCCGAGCATCTGAGCCGCGTGAGTTCCGGATAAATCCTCTTCATCCACCTCGTATTCCGACACATCGAATTCGATATTTCCGGTTTCAAGCATTCGCATCGCGTTTGTTTTTACCATAATTTTCTGTCCTTTTTCAGTTGATTCTGTTTCCGTTTTTGTCAAATACCTGTTTTAACTTGCGCTCGACCATGATAATTGATATGATTATCACAAAAGTCTGAACCGCAATTACGATAACGCCGAATATGCCGAGAACTGATAAAATCCTTGCCGTTTTGAGAGATATAATTGAGGATAACACAGTAACCGGAAGCATCACCGCGCCGATTCGCAGCCACAGCCTGCCGCAGTACCTGTGAGCAAAATCCCACGTGTCGCCGTTTTTCATTGACATAGACGTGCGATAGCCGAAAAAAGAATTAATATCAGCGGGAGCTCCTGCGGAAAAAAATATTCCCGACACAATCATAATAATCGGCACGAGAAGCTCGCAGACAAACAATACCGCCCACAGTCCCATAATACTGCCTCCATTAAAAATATATTTTTAAAATATTTGATATTTGCACTGACAAAGTAATTATATCACATTTTTTTGTTTAAAACAATCGCCGCCTGTTATAAATAACGCTTTAGTGTGTTACAAAATTATCGCCGATATGTGCTGAATCTCTGATAAAAATGTCAATTGATGTAACCACCCTCCTGTGGTATAATTTACCCAACATCAATTCAATTACCGGGGGAAAAATGAAAGCAAAAATCAAAGCGTATCTGAAAAGATATTTTATCGACGCAATGGGAGCTATGGCTCTCGGTCTGTTCGCATCACTTCTCATCGGCACAATCTTCAACACACTCGGAAAGTACACACACATTGAGCTGTTTACGGATATCAACCGGCTCGCCTCAGCTTCGTCAGGCATGGCAATCGGTGTCGCAATCGCAAACGCACTTGGAGCGCATCCCCTTGTTATTTTCTCATGTGCAACCGTCGGCTATGCGGGATATTCGCTCGGAACCGTCATCGGGGACTTTACCGTAACCGCAGGCCCGGCAGGCTCGTTTTTCGCCGTAATTGTCGCAGCCGAGATCGGTATGCTTGTTTCAAAGAAGACAAAGGTCGATATCCTCGTCACACCGTGCGTCACAATTCTCTCAGGTGCCCTCGTCGCAAAAATAATCTGCCCGGGAATTGCATATCTCATGTACTACCTCGGATATTTCGTAAATACCGCAACCGAGTATCAGCCGCTCCTCATGGGTATAGTGGTCTCCGTAGTCGTCGGAATCGTCCTCACACTTCCTATCTCATCCGCCGCTCTCTGCGCAATGATAGCAATATCCGGCATAGCGGGAGGAGCTGCGGTCGTCGGATGCTGCTGTCAGATGGTGGGCTTTGCCGCGTGCAGCTTCCGCGATAACAAATGGGGCGGAGTCGTATCGCAGGGCCTCGGCACATCAATGCTTCAGATGGGCAATATCTGCCGACACCCGCAGATCTGGATAGCACCCACTCTCGCCTCGGCAATCTGCGGCCCGCTCTCAACTCTGGTGTTCAAGCTCGAGTGCAGCGGAGTGTCTGCCGGAATGGGAACCTGCGGTCTTGTAGGCCCTATCGGAATAATCGCGGATTCCGGCTCCTCTGCCAACGTCTGGATCGGAATAATCCTGCTCTGCATCGTCCTTCCCGCCGTGCTCTCGATTTTGTTCAACGAAATTCTGCGCAAAATCGGATGGGTCAGGGACGGCTACATGAAAATATAACAAAATATAAACCAGAATAAACCGCCGCAATGCAGTAAAAGCCGCAAAGCGACGGTTTTTTTGTGTGCATATAATTTTTTTCAGCGGAAAAATTCGTGTACTGCCGTTTGTTTTTCGATTTGACTTATATTTTACGCAGTTCAGAGCGCGCAATTTACACACTTTTATTATAATAAATTGCAAAACAGAAAAGAGGAATGCTATGGAAATCCGATTGGTTCAGATCGCAAAGAGCTTCGATAAAAAACAGGTCATTCAACCAACAACGCTGACAATAAAAAGCGGTACCTTTACGACTCTGCTGGGCCCATCCGGCTGCGGCAAGACAACGCTGCTTCGCATGATAGCCGGTCTCGAAACACCTGATACCGGCGAAATCTGGCTCGATGATACCTGCGTTTTTTCCGGACAGCGCGGTATAAACCTTCCGCCGGAGAAGCGCTGCCTTGGCTTCGTTTTTCAGGATTTTGCCCTCTGGCCTCACATGACGGTATTTGAAAATGTGGCTTTTGGTCTGCGAGCAAGAAAGGATACCAGAAATTTACAGGAACGTGTTCGCAAGGCACTTCAGACTGTGCATCTGGAGGATTTTGAGAAACGCTATCCACACCAACTTTCCGGAGGGCAGCAGCAGCGTGTCGCATTCGCCCGTGCCATTGCCGTTCATCCGGGGTGCATTTTGTTTGACGAGCCTCTTTCCGCACTTGACGCTCTGCTTAGGGAAGAAATGCGGCACGAACTCACGGCGTTGACATCTTCACTCGGCATCACTTCTGTTTTTGTGACCCACGATCAGATAGAAGCCATGAGTATGAGTGACAGCATCGCGGTTCTGAACGGCGGACGTGTAGAACAGTACGACACACCCGAAACGATTTATCACCATCCGGCAAGCGAATTTGTTGCGCACTTTATCGGAAAATCAAACTGGCTGAGCCAAACGGAGCTGTTTCGTCCGGAGGCAGCTATGCAGGTACCGGCGGAAGGTGCGCTGCATTTTGAGCTTCCCGTTCAGAGTATACAGTACCTTGGAGATTCCTACGAAATTACCGCACTTTATCAGAATGTAACATGGACACTTTGCAGCGGTCGGAAGGTTCGGCCCGGACAGATGTTATCCATCTACATAGACCCCAATCAAATCATTACTTTTCAAAAGAAAGAGGTTTTATCAGTATGAAAAAAATTATGGCTTATCTGCTTCTGGCTCTGAGCCTCTGCATGGGCTTGACGGCCTGCGGTGAACAGTCTCAGGAAACATCAAAACCGTCCGAAAGCAGCCAATCAACTTCGGAAAACACAGAGCCCCAGCTTTCGGGTAAAGTTACCGTCTATATGCCCAGTCCTTCCGGTCTTGCCGATAAGCTGGCTGCTGCATTTACCGAAAAGACAGGAGTTGAAGTTGAACAGTTCCAGGGCACTACCGGTGAAATACTTGCCCGTCTTGAAGCGGAACAGGCAAATCCGATTGCAGATGTCGTGATTCTTGCTTCATGGTCCGACGGTCTGAGCATGAAGGCGGACGGTCAGCTGGAAAGCTATACGCCTGCGAATGCGGAAAAGATAAACGACGGATGGATTGACAGCGACAATACACTGTTTGGCTACAGCGCTTC
Organism: Eubacteriales bacterium; assembly: GCA_051893885.1. Taxonomy (GTDB): domain Bacteria; phylum Bacillota; class Clostridia; order Oscillospirales; family CAG-272; genus UMGS1696. Next base: position 13,301 of record JBJFHS010000088.1, on the reverse strand, counting down.
TGCTGTCGGTGTCATCTACAACACCACGGTTGTTCCCGACTTGAATGCCGACTGGTCAGAACTCGCCGATGCACAGTACAGGGATATTATTGCCATCCCCGACCCTGAAAAGTCCGGCGCGTGCAAAGACTTTCTTGCCGGCTTTGTTACAGGTACGGATAATGGCGAAGCTGTTATGCAGAGCTGGGCTGACAATGGCCTGACCGTACCCGGAGCGAACAAGGCTGCGCTTGAGGCAGTGACGACAGGGGAAAAGGGCATCCTTATAGCAGGCGTGGATTATAACGCATATTCCTCCATGGCAAAGGGCGAGCCGCTTAACATCTACTATCCCGCGTCCGGCACTGTAGTAAACCCTCGTCCGGCTATGATCCTCAAGACTTCTCCGAATAAGGATAACGCCAAAGCATTTGTAGACTTTCTGTTCAGCGACGAGGCACAGAAGCTGGTTGCGGAAGCGTATCTCCTGCCCGGCCGCAGTGACATCCTGTGCGAAAATCGTACCAACCTCTCTGACATTCCTCAGATTTCCACCGATTGGGATAAGATGCTGGAAATCGCTTCCGACACGGCTGGCAGGCTCAACGATATCTGCAAATAAACAGTCGGAGGGCTTATGAAAGAGAGCAATCTGAAAAAAAATCTCCTGCCTGCACTTCTGTTGGTTCTCCTGACCGGCTTGATTCTCTGCCCACTTATCTCAGTATTCGCTAAGGCGGTCATCGTTGATGGTCGCCTTGACCTTTATCATGCGTTGAGAACGGTAGCAAGTGCTGAAAATGTGCATACTGTCTGCAATTCACTGCTTCTTGGCATATGTGTGGTGCTGTGCTCTACCATCATCGCCGTACCGACAGCATTTTTGCTTGCCCGCACACAATTGGCAAAGCACAGCTGGCTTGACATCATTTTCATGATTCCGTTTATGACACCGCCGTACATTGCTTCAATGGGCTGGATCCTGTTCATGCAGAAAAAGGGTCTGTTCCAGCAGCTTTTCCCGGCGACGGGTTCGTGGTCAGAGGGCTTCTTCTGCTTCGGAGGACTGGTGTTGGTCATGAGCCTGCACGTCTTTCCGTTTATGATGACAATGCTTAAAAATGCCATGCTGAATATACCGGCAAGTCTGGAGGAAAGCGGCGCGGTCTTTGGCGCAGGATTCGGGATGAGGCTGAGAAAGATATTTGCGCCTCTGCTCACAGGCAACTATGCCATCGGAGCGCTTTTAGTGTTTGTGAAAACGCTCTCCGAGTATGGCACCCCATATACTCTCGGTCGGCGCATCGGTTTTTACGTGTTCACGACGGACATTCACCGCTATTCCACCACGTCACCTATCGACTTCGGACGTTCTGCAAGCCTTTCATCGATTCTGGTCTGCATCTGCATGGCTATGTGGCTTATGCAGAATTACATCACGAACCGTACGAGCTACCGTTTGGTTGGCGGCAAGGGCAGTCGTCAGACAAGGATAAAGCTCAGCGCATTTGGGCAGGCAGGCGCGTGGTTGTGGATTGGACTGGTTATTCTTGTTGCGGTTGGTGTGCCGTATTTCTCAATCATCTCAACATCGCTCATCAAGCTGCGTGGATATGGTCTTGCGGCCGGAAACTTCACACTGGATCACTACAAGGAACTGCTGACTACGCCCAAAGCACTTTCTTCTATCGGGAAAAGCCTGTTTCTTGCATTTTCCTCGGCGACGATATGTTCAGTTATCGGTACGGCTGTAGTTGCCACAGTGCGAAAAACAAAAGGTTTCTTCAAAAAAGTTCTGGAGGGAGTGAGCCTTCTGCCCGAGATGCTGCCGGGTATCGTGCTTGTGATTGGAATCATGCTGTTCTGGAATACCATATACAGGATCATTCCGCTGTATAACACGATAGGAATTATGGTGCTGGCTTATGTGGTTCTGTATCTGCCGTACACAGTACAGTACGTCACATCAGCATTCACACAGATCAACGACAGTCTTTTAGAGGCAGGGCGGGTTTCTGGCGGAACACCTTCATATGTTTTCCGTCGGATCACATTCCCGATGATATCACGCGGTATTTTTGCCGGATGGATGATGATTTTCATTATAGCATTCCGTGAACTGGTAACGGCAAGCCTCATCGCTCCTCCCAACACACTGGTGGTATCCACCTACATCAACCGCGAGTTTGAACAGGGCAGCGTTTCGCTCGGCATGGCGATGGCGGTTCTCTGCGTGCTCATCACGACGACGGCGCTGCTGGTGTTCAATTTCTTTGTCGGAAGACGGAAAGAGGCGTGAAATGGAACTATATATCGCAGGCGGCGTGGGAGAGCATGGCCGAAACTGCTTTTATGTACAGGGCGAAAACATCTGCTTTCTTGTGGATTGCGGAAAGATGGCAGATACCCCGGAGAACCCGTATCCAAGATTGACTTCCGATCGGATCAAGCGTCTCGATGCTGTGTTTTTGACGCACTCCCATGCAGACCACACAGGAGCGATTCCATGGCTGTATGAAAACGGTTTCTGCGGAGCGGTGATAGCTGCGTGTGAGACTATTCGCCAACTGCCGTTTGAGACTGAAAAGAGCATCACTTTGGAAGAGCTTTGTCCCGGCGGAATGGGTCATTTTCGGAATCTGTCAATATGCTGGGGTCGCAGCGGTCACTGTGCAGGGAGCGTATGGTATCGGTTTTCGGATAACGACGGTTCCATCTTATTTTCCGGCGACTATACAGAGGACACACTGATATATGCCTGTGATCCGATCCGTGAGCAGTGTGCGGATATTGCCGTACTTGATTGCGCCTACGGAACGGACGAAACCACATATTCAGAGTTATGCGACCGGCTTGTTAGTGAAACGGAAAGGCTGCTGTCTGTACATGGACTGCTGCTGTTTCCTGTGCCGAAATACGGTCGCGGACTGGAGCTATTACAGCTGTTCTCACGGCGTCTGCCCGACATCTCCTATTATGCCGATTCGCTTTTTCTGGAAAACCTTTCAAAAGAAAAGTCGGGCGGATTCTGGTTTCGACCGGTCGATATCGGTGCGCCGGTTCATCATTACTGCGGACAGACAATGGGAATAACATTCGTCAGCGATCCGCAGCTTCGCAGCAATACATCGCGTACAACCGCAGAACAGGTGCTGACCCTTGGCGGAATGGCTGTCATGACCGGCACGGTTGAGAAGGGTTCATACAGTGAAATGCTGCTGTGTCAGGGCAGGATGGAACTGCTGCGGTATCCGGTACATCAAAACTGCGTGCAATACCGGTGTCTGGCGGAAAAAAATCATTTTGCAAAGACAGTTGCTTATCACTCAGCATACTTTTCATAAAAAAACAGAAATATTATTTTCAGAAAATATCATATTAATAGTATTGATATAAACAGAGACGAGGTAATTACCATGACTTACAAAACAATCGTTGTCGACTGCGCACCCAAGGCAAAGAAGATGGCTGCCGCTGTCGAGGAAAAATCAAACGAAATGGCGCAGGCAGGATGGGAACTGGTGACGTTTTCCGCTGCCAATTCATCCAAGGCGATTCTGGTCTTCCGTGCGCCCGACGTACCGAAAGAAGAAACCGTTGAGATTGCCGGTGATGTGGAATGAAGCAGGCAATTATTGACATTGGCTCCAACACCATCAGGCTGACACTATATGAAACGGACACGCAGAACTTCAAAATCTTATTCCGGGAAAAGATCATGGCAGGTCTTGCCGGTTATGTGGAAGACGGAAAGCTCAGTGCAGAGGGAATTGACTGCGCCTGTGCGGGACTTCTGTCATTCCGTCAGATTTTGCAGACGCTGCAGGTAGACAATGTCTGTGTATTTGCAACCGCCTCTCTGCGTAATATTTCCAACACAGACCGCGCACTTGCTGTTATCCGGGCAGCTGCCGGTTATTCGGTGGAGGTTATCAGCGGAGAGGAGGAGGCACTGTTGGGATATACCGGCGCTATGCAGGAGCTGAATCTGACAAGCGGCGCGTTTCTCGATATCGGAGGCGCAAGTACAGAGATAGTCACCTTTGACAACGGAACGGCCATCGATTCGGCAAGCTTTCCGATAGGCTCACTCAGCTTGTATCGCCGATGCGTAAAAAAGATTTTGCCGGGAAGCGGTTCTCTCAAGCGGCTGCGTCAGGTCATTTCTTCTTCAATCGACATGAGTGAGAATACGCTTGTCCCCCGGGCACTGATTGTCGGCGTCGGAGGCACAGCGCGGGCTGTACTCAGGCTGGCACGGCATTACTACGGGTGCTCGGATGACTGCCGCAGCATGACCTCCGAACAGCTGGACGGTCTGTGTCAGTTTCTTTGCAGCGGCAAAAAGGAGGCAAGTGACTTGATTCTCAGACTGGAAGCGGAGCGGATTCACACACTTGTGCCGGGAATTCTGATTATGCAGCACGCATTTCATCTGTTTCAGGCGCAGCAGCTTGTTGTCAGCAAATATGGCGTCAGGGAAGGTTATTTATGTCAAAAGATACTCAGGAACGATTCTGTTACACCCAAAACCGGGAATTGAGCTGGCTGCGCTTCGATAAGCGTGTGCTGGAAGAAGCGGCTGATCCGTCTGTTCCGGCGTTGGAACGGCTGAAATTCGTCTCAATTTTCTCAAGCAATCTGGACGAGTTTTTCATGGTACGCGTTGGCAGCCTGTTCGACCTTGCCCGCATGACGCCGGATGACACGGACAACAAATCCGGCTGGACAGCATCCGAGCAGCTGCGGCATATTTATCGGGCAGTTCCAGGTTTGCTTGCGATGAAAAAGCAGATTTATTCGTCAGTCATGGATGAGCTGAGTCACAGCGGAATTCAGGATGTTTCGCCGGACACACTGGATACCGGAGAGATGAAATTCATAAGCCGCTTTTTCAAGTCGGAAATGCTGCCTATCTTGTCGCCGATTCTCATCGGGTCAAATCATCCGATCCCGCATCTTGTCAATAAGCATCTCTATGCTGCGGCACTGCTGGAAAGCAAAAAAGACCGCAAGGCTGTCGGCATAGTTCCGCTTCCCGAGAGCCTGCCGCTGTTTCTTTTACTTCCGGACGGAAAACGGTATGTCCGCACAGAGAATATCCTTCTGCACTGGCTGCCGACACTGTTTGGAGCCTGTAGTGTCAAGGAAAGCTGCATCCTCTGCGTAACGCGCAACGCCGACATCAGCTTTGACGACGAGAAATTCGATGATAACGAGGAGGATTTCCGCCGTCAGATGAAAAAGCTCCTGAAAAAGCGGGACCATCTTGCAGTCGTGCGGCTCGAGCTTGGTATTCCTGTTTCATCGGAATTTCAGGAAAAACTTTCATCGCTTGTCAGGGTGGAAAAGGAGCAGGTCTGCGTGGATGTCTGCCCGCTGAATATGCGATATGTGTTCCGTCTGGCAGGCGAGCTGTCAAAGGATGTTTCGGCGCGGCTCCTTTATCCGGTATATCATGGACGCTGGCCGGAGGATCTGTGTCAGGAGCAGCCGATCACCGCACAGGTACAGCAGAAAGACCGTTTGCTGTTTTACCCCTACGACTCGGTAGATCCGTTTCTTCGGCTTCTGAACGAGGCGGCAGAGGATCCCCGTGTGTTGTCCATAAAAATCACGATATACCGTCTTGCTTCATCCTCCAAAATTGCACAGACTCTATGCCGGGCTGCGGAAAACGGAAAAGAAGTGCTGGTTCTGATGGAGCTACGCGCCCGTTTTGATGAAGAAAACAATCTGGCATGGTCGAAAATGCTGGAAGAATCGGGCTGTCAGGTTATCTATGGCACGGAGGGCTTCAAATGCCACAGCAAAATCTGTCTTATCACCCTGCGAAGCCGCAATAAAACCGGCTATCTCACCCAGATCGGCACGGGCAACTATAACGAAAAAACCACTGCCATGTACACGGATCTGAGTTTTATGACCGCAGATACATCTGTCGGAGAGGACGCGGCGAAGTTTTTCCGAAATATGCTTGTCAATAAGCTCGACGGCGAATACAGTAAGCTGTGCGTCTCCCCACTCGGAATCAAAACAATGCTTCTTGAGCAAATCGACCGTCAGATTGCCTTGGGCAAGGAGGGCTATCTCTGCATCAAAACAAACTCCGTCACCGAACGCGAGGTCATTGATAAGCTCGTTGAGGCGTCGCAGGCCGGTGTGGAGGTGCAGCTCATCATCCGCGGCATATGCTGTATTCTTCCTGGTATTCCCGGCTATACGGAAAACATTCACGTCACAAGCGTAGTCGGGCGATTTCTGGAACACGCACGGGTATATATTTTCGGACGCGGCGCAGATGCAGATGCCTACATTTCCTCCGCTGACCTGATGACCCGAAACCTTAACCGACGGGTGGAGATCGCTTGCCCCGTGCAAGACGCTCAGCTTCGGGACACGGCAAAAGCCAGCACGATGCTTCCGGACGGCTCCTATTGCCGAAGAAACGGAGCTGTCCCGTTTGATTCGCAGGCATATTTCATGGAGCAGTCACCGCATATCCCCGAAGTAGCGAGCAAAAAGCCGCAGCGGATTACCGATCTGGTGAAGAATCTGCTTGAAAGGATTCTGAGATAATGAGTACAGGTTTGACGGCAATTTTACGTGAATGTGGTTTTTCATTTAACATGATAATTCTATATTATAAATGTCTACAGCTTTTGCGGAATTGAATTTTGGTGAAGAAAACAGCTTATAACCATTCTGCTTTTCTCCGGTTCTCTCTCTGAAGCTTCAGACGAACCTCTGTACCGAAAATCGGGTATAAAATCAATTTGAATTGGAGAAATGCAAATGAAAAAAATAACGGGCGGTTTGATTGCGCTTGCATTGATGCTTTTGGCAGGACAAACGGTGTTTGCTCAGGAAGGCGGCGAAATTCCGAATGAGAATAAAAATACAGCCGTTGGGTCTTATACCGATGAATCCGCAGATATATCGGGAGATCCGGATGCTCTTATAATGTCAAGCAGCGAGTTTTCCGACGAACAGCTGATAATTGAACATATATACGGAGGAGGCGGCAAAGGGGATACCCCGATTTCCAACAGCTTCGTTGAACTGTATTCACTTGCCGATACGGATATTGATCTGACAGAATATACATTGTCCGACGGCACCTATACCTTGTCGTTAACCGGCACCATCCCGGCAAATGGTTCTTATCTTATCATCGGTGCCGCCGAGGAAACGACAGATGAGTTTCTCACCTATGACTTGCCTCAGGCAGATCAGAGTTGTGACTGGAGCATCAATAACAAAAGCTATACCATAAGCCTCATAAAGGACGGCGATGTGGTTGACTCTGTGACGGCCGGAAGCAGCCCGGCAACAAAAATCTCAAAGCAGAAATCGCTTAAGAGGACGGATAACGGGGATTTTGAGCTGATCGTTTGGGAAAAGACATCCGTAACGGTCGATGAGGCATATATCGTCTCCAATGCCCCGAGAAACAGCAAAGGCGAATACGGCAGCGTTCACACAATCAAAGAGGAAGTTGTTTATACTCCGGCAGAAGCAGGCGATACCAGAGTCGTTGGATATTATAATTCCGAGGCTTCTCTCCGGCTTGAGCTTGCAGGCCGCTATAACTCGGGCGCAATGAGCGAAGACGGCGGCAGCCTTGAAATCGTAACCTACAATCCTATCAATGGTTATGCGTATGCGGTTAGCGGCGTAAAGGGAAGATTGATCGCTGTCGATCTGAATGACAGACTGGACGATGAAAAGGTTGTAAATCTTGCGGGAACAGAATATGATGTAAAGACGCTGGTGGACGGATTTGCATACGGAGATATGACTTCTGTTTCGGTTTCTCCCGACGGAAGCAGGCTTGCCGTTGCGATTCAGGCAGAAAACTATGCGGAAAACGGCGTCGTTGCTCTGTTTGCCTGCAATACGGACGGCTCACTTGAGCTTCTGTCCGCGGTCAGGGTCGGAGTGCAGCCGGATATGCTGACTTTTGCGGACAATCATACGATTCTGACGGCAGATGAAGGAGAACCGCGTGAGGGCTCCGAGGCTGAAGATCCCAAAGGTTCTGTGACAATCATCAGAATCGACAGCGAAAACGTAATGAAGGCTGAATCTGTGTACTTTGACGATTTCGATGAACAGAGAGATGAGCTGACATCCGCCGGCGTGCTTGTTCAGAAAGGAATTGCACCTTCAGTCGATTTTGAACCCGAATATATTGCAACAGTGGGAAATACCGCGTATGTTTCATTGCAGGAAGCAAATGCGATTGCGGTTTTGGATATCGGCTCCGGCGTATTTACAAATGTGTACCCTCTTGGATTCCAGAATTACGGCGAAACAATGGTTGACCTCGAAAAGAACGACAAAATCGAGCTGAAAAACTACGAAAATGTCTATGGAATTAAAATGCCCGACGGTATCTCGGCTGTCGAAATAAACGGTAAGACCTACCTGCTTACGGCAAACGAGGGTGACAGCCGCGCTGACTGGCCGGGTCTGGACAATGAATATGAAGACAAAACCTCTCCCACAGGAAATGTAACGCTGGATTCCAAGGTCGTTTGGTTCAACGCAAATATGTGGGACGGACTGAGCGAAGATAAAGCCTATGTGTTCGGAGGCCGCTCATTCTCGATATATGAAGTTACCGGGGACGGTCTGAAGCTTGTGTTTGACAGCGGCAGCGAGTTTGAACAAGTCACCGCCGAAAAGCTCCCGGATTACTTCAATGCATCAAACAACAAGACAAGCCCTGACAACCGCTCAGGCAAAAAAGGACCGGAACCTGAGAGCGTAATTACCGGCATGGTTGATGGAAAAACATATGCCTTTATCGCAATCGAAAGAATCGGCGGTGTGATGGTGTATGACATTACCGACCCCGAGAATACAGCTTTTGTAAACTACATCAACTCCCGCGAATTTGACGAGGCAATCAAGGGCGATGTTTCACCCGAAGGACTTTGCTTTGTACCTGCATCGTTCAGCGGATCAGACAACGCGCTTCTTCTGGCTGCCTGCGAGGTGTCCGGAACGCTGGCGGTGTATGAATGTACGTATCCGACGCCTGACACACCGCCTGTACATACGCACGTTTGCGGCAGTTACGAACACGATGCCGATAATCACTGGAAAGTTTGCGCCGACTGCGGAAATCCGTATGATGTTGAATCGCATACCGCAAGCGAGTGGATTGTTGATGTCGAAGCAACGGCAGATAATGATGGAGTCCGCCATAAGGAATGCACTGTATGCGGTTATGTGATTACAACCGAAGATATTTCCGCTGCCGGTTCAGGCTTCGACTACGACTCTTGGTATTGGAGTGTCATGCAGCTCTACAGTCAGGAATACGGCGTCACAGCCTCAGCTTCCGAAGGAGGAACAATCACCCCGGCCGGCATTTCCAGAATCAAGTATGACAGGAACGTCACCTATACCATAACTCCCGACCAAGGTTACGCAATCGCCGATGTTCTCGTTGACGGCAAATCCGTGGGAGCAGTTTCAGAATATACAGTCAGGCATATCAAGGCAGACCACACTATTTCCGCTGTATTCGTAAAGACCGCATGGGAGAATCCGTACTCCGATGTTTCCGAAGACGCATGGTATTATGAGGACGTCGGATTCGTCAGCGAAAATGCTATGATGATCGGCACAAGCGCTGACGGTACGAAATTCTCACCAAATGCCGTCGTCAACCGTGCTATGCTCGTGACTGTTCTCTGGAGACTTGAAGGCAGTCCCGCTGCAGACAGTACAGTCGACTTTGTTGATGTACCTTATAGCGAATGGTATGCCGCGGCTGTGAATTGGGCAGCTGCCAACGGTATTGTAAACGGCTGTGGAGATGGCGTGTTCGGCCCGATGAATGATTTGACGCACGAGCAGATTATGGCAATTCTCAACCGTTACGCCGTCTGCAAGGGATGGAGTGAAAACGTCAGCGGTAATGCAGATGATTCCTATATGAGCAGCGAGTGGGCGGAAAACAACATCCTTTGGGCAGAAATGAGCGGAATGTTCGACGGTATTGGTTCTGATATCAGCGATCTCACCAAGGGTGCTGACCGAGCTGAGCTTGCGGCATATCTCAGGCGCTTCTGCGAAAGATTCACGGCTGAATAAGCTGCAACTGAATAAAATAACAACCGCAGTGATGTTATCCGATCAGGGATAAATATTGCTGCGGTTTTTTTGCAATATTTTGTTGAAATCACGAATCAGCTTAATTCTTTGAGCTTATTCTCAATTTCGATAATGCGTTCTCCATATGCTTCGTACATGACTTGAGTCCACGGAGTGTTGAAGTTTTCTTTTTTGAAAGCATTCAGAATTTCAAGAGCAATTTCAAGTTCAGTTTTTGCCTTGTCGCACTCATTTGCCTCAATATAATGCTCGGCTAAAATGAAAAGCATATGACATAGCTCATCAAGTGAAAGTGATTTTTGCTTAGCCGCAGCTTCAAAACGCTCATTGCCGTCAAGCAGTATCGCCTTCATTTCCAACGCAGTAAAATAAATTTCGGGAATATGATTCAGCGCATCTTTTACCGCTGATTTTTCTCCTATTGAATCGTATGCTTCCGCTAAAATCCGATACGCGTCTATGCGGCATTCCTCAGATTTTGCTGTTTCAATCAGTGCATGGCAAGTGTTGATAACTTCGTCTGCATTTTCTGGGACAGAGAGCACTCCCACAAGGCAATTTAAGAGAATCTCATTTCCCGGATATTTCTTTAATCCTTCACGAATGATCTCCACAGCCTTTTCAGGATCACTGTAATAATATTTACTGTGCTCATTCACTATTTCTTCAACATTTTTTTCCGTCTGAAAAAGATTGAATGAAAAAAGTTCATCGGTAGTCACTGAAAAAAACGAAGCAATGGATGGAATAAGCGTAATATCAGGCATCGCAGAGCCATTTTCCCATTTAGAAACCGCCTGAAATGATACACCAAGATACGCCGCCAAAACTTCCTGAGATATGCCTCTCCCACGCCTGAGAGAACGTATTTTGTCACCTAATTTTAAATCCATTTAAAATACTCCACAATATTTTAATATTTCAACCGGTTGATGTGCTGATTATAACATTTGTTGTTCGGTATTACAATAACGCATTGCTTTAGAAAAATTCTAACAATGGTTGAGTAAAGCTTACCACATTTAATTATAAGCAGGTGCATATCCTCTTGCAAAAATATAAAATATATGGTAAAATGTTTCAAAAGCAAACCAAAGAGGTGGTAAATAATGCCAAACGAGAAGGCAGGCAAAAAAATCATCGCCGTGAACCGCAAAGCGCGCCATGATTATTTTGTCGAGGACACATACGAAGCGGGAATCGCACTCTACGGAACCGAGGTCAAGAGCATCAGAGCGGGTCAGGTCAATCTGAAAGACTCGTACTGCAGCGTGAAAAACGGGGAACTGTATGCGCTCGGAATCCATATCTCGCCTTACGAGAAGGGAAACATCTTCAACCGCGACCCTCTCCGTGAGAAAAAACTGCTCATGCACAAAAAGGAAATACTGAAGCTCCACCAGTACACCACTCGCGACAGCTATACCCTCGTACCGCTTTCACTCTATTTCTCCGGCTCAAACGTCAAGGTTGAAGTTGGTCTGTGCAAGGGCAAAAAGCTGTGGGACAAGCGCGAATCCGACGCAAAAGCTGAAGCCGGACGCGAAATTGAGAGAGTCACCAAATCAAGAGGCAGACGTGACTATGACGACTGAGCTTATCCGACCGGCGGAAAAAAATGACGCCTCGCGAATCGCCGAAATCCTCGTTTTCAATAACCGCGTGAACTTTTTTCCCATTTTCGGGGACGAGAAGTATTCGTTCGGGGAAATGCAGGTTCTCACCGTCGCGGAGGAGTATTTAAAGAATGAAAAAAAGCTGGGCAGCACCTTTGTTTACGATGACGGAGTGGTTCGGGGATTTGTTCAGGTCGAGGAAAACGAAATAAAAAAGCTCTACGTCGACACATTTTTTCAGAATAACGGAGTCGGAGCCGCTCTTATCGACTTCGCTGTAAATCAAAAACACGCGCTGTTTCTCTGGGCGCTCGAAAAAAATACCCGCGCAATAAAATTTTACGAAAAGCACGGCTTCACTATGAGCGGAGAGAAGACCTTTGAAGAGGGAACCGACGAATATCTTGTGCGGATGGCTCGGACTTTATAAATATTCTAAAATATAACATCTTCCCCCAAAATTATATAATTAACAAGGAGGCAAAAATGGAATTCAGAAAACTCATCGACACCCGCCGCAGCTGCCGCTCTTTTACGGGAGAGACTATCACCAAAAGCCAGCTCGACTACATCCTATACGCCGCCGTACACTCACCAAGCGCCTGCAACCTACAGTCGTGGCACTTCACCGCTGTCTGCGATAAAAAAGTCATCAGTAAATTTTATCCCGAGCTGACAGGCAACGAGTGGATAGGCAAAAGCGCGATCATCATAATCGTTTCCACCGATAAGGAGGGAATTGAAAAACGTGCCGGCGAGAGGGGACGCGACCTGTTCTCACTTCAGGATACCGCCTGCGCAATGGAGAACATCCTGCTCGCTGCGGCTGATATCGGACTCGGCGGCTGCTTCATCGGCGCGTTCAACGAAGAAAAAATCCGCGAAAAATTCAGTCTCGGCGAGAGATACCGCCCGGTTGCAATAGCCGCGATAGGTGTGCCGACTGCATTGCCTCCGATGCGCGAGCGCAAGCCGATGGATGATGTGGTCGAGATAATCGGTGAACTGCCGGAGGACGAAGCAAAATCCGCGGAAGCCGAATACAAGCCGTACGAGCTGAGATGCGGTTCATATCCGAACGCCATTTTCGACGACCTGAACCTCCGCGGAGCGAAATTCAACAACATTAACCTGAGCAATTCGCGCTTCAACGATATCAACATGACAAATACCGCATTCAGCGATATAAACTTCACCGGCTCCACCTTCGGAGGTCTGTGCATGAACGAGACAAAATTCGGCTGTGTGGATATGGTGAACGTAGAATTTGACAACCCCGACCTTACCGGCACAAAATTTAAAAACTGCACGCTGAAAAATGTGGTTATCGAGGACTGCGACGTCACAGGAATGACGGTAAACGGCAAAAAAATCGAGGAGCTTATATAATATACCGCGACAAAACCGAAACCGCAGCGATAAAATATTAAATAATGATTAAACCCCTTGAATAATTGATTGAAATCGTGTATAATATAAAACAGGCTGAAAAAATCCTGATACGCGGGCTGAAAAATGCTCGCAGAACGGGGACGTAATGGTTTCGACGGGGATTTTGCAGTGTGATAAGCGGGT
>JBJFHS010000087.1:0-4431 GCA_051893885.1 Eubacteriales bacterium | reverse complement strand
AGCAGGGTCTCGGCGGTCCCTGCGAGCTCGCTCCACCCTTTCTAAGGTCGAGGATCGCTATATCAACCCGCGAGGCCAGCTGACCCGTCCGAAGTGATACCTATATCATACGCACTAAACGAGACATGAAAAACCGATTGAAGTTCTTGCCAAGCTTCTTACAAGAAGCGTCCCGCGTCCCCCTTCCTCCACCCTCGCACTCACATCATTTTCATCCATTCCGCATGGGCTTTTTTGTTGCCGCAGAGGATGGACGAGGGGGAGTCGAACTTCAGCTTGGCGCCGCTCATGTCTGTGATTATGCCGCCGGCTTCTTCTATTATTATGGAGCCGGCCGCGAAATCCCACGGGGAGAGACGGTATTCAAAGAAGATGTCGAATACACCTTCGGCTATCGCGGCTAAATCAAGCGCGGCTGAACCGGAGCGGCGTATGTCACGCGTGTGCATGAACATTTTGTACGCGGTGTCAAACGTGGCCTTGCCCAGCTCGTCCCGGCAGTATGGCGAGGTTCCGAAGCACGCAAGACAGTCCCCAAGCGGCTTGTCCGTGACGTGCAGCTGAGACTTTGCAGCCTTTTTCTCCGTCACAAACGCACCTTTGCCGCGCTCAGCACTGTAGAGACGGTCCGAGTACGGGTCGTAAACCGCGCCGAATACCATCTCACCACGGTCGCACAAACCGACGGAAATCGCGCTGTGGCGGCACCTGTGAATGAAATTGGTCGTGCCGTCTATCGGGTCTATTATAAGACACAGCCCGCCTGAAAGAGCCTCCGCGTGGTTTGCGTCTTCCTCCTCGCCGATCACGGACGCCTCAGGCAGTTTTTTCGTCAGCTCACCGATGAGATAGTCCTCCACCGCCACATCGTACGCCGTGACAAAATTCGCGTCCCCGGGCTTCACCTTGATTTTTGACTCAATGTCGTCAGCGGAAAGCATTATCTCCGCCGCCTTGTATATTATTTCAGCAATAAATTCGTACATTTTCCGCTCCTTTTAATTGTTCTCTTTCACGATCGGAATAAATTTGATTCCTCCGAAGTCGCGCAGTCCGCCGCTCATCAGATTTACAACCGTAAAACTGCGCTGCCTTGCCCATCCGCCGAGCTCGCTTTCGCCGAAAAGGTAAATCGTGTGGTCAAAATACCCCCCGCATCCGCCGATGAAACCGCAGTCGTAGCCGTCGAGAGCTATTTTTTCGTCCGCCAGCGCACAGTCGACTCCGTTTTTTGTGAGAATCGAGTTGATTCCGGTGTCGGACGTCAGAACCGAATCTCCCGCAACGAGACATGAACATCCCGCGTACCCCTGCTTCGTGTCGAGCACTGACATCCCGCATTCCAAGGCAAACGACAGCAGCTCGCCCGAGACGGACTTTTTTCGGCAGAGCAGAAAATTTCCGATGACCGAGGTGTTGAGTGAGACATCGTTCGGATAAAATCTGTCCCTCGCCGCGTAAGACCTGACTACATCAAGCCCGGTGAGCGACGTAATTTTTTCCATAATTTCGGGATGTTTTTCGGCGTATGCGTGCGGAGTGAAGATTTTGCCGCGCAGATGGGTGAAAATCATGTCGGTGTGAGTCCGAACGGAGAAGTCGATTTCGTCGTCCGGCGGCAGAAGAATCGTCTCAAACCGTTCTTCAAGGCGCGAAACGGCACAATAGGGCAGGTCGGAGGAGACAAGTGAGATGGCTTTTTTTTTCATAAATTCAGGAAATAATCAAAAACTCTCCAAAGAAGAAATCCCCGGAGAGTTTTGAATTAACGTTATTTGTTTATGCGCGTGTGATTTTGCCGGAACGCAGGCAGCGGGAGCATACGCTTACTGTTGTATGTTCGCCGTTGACAACAGCCTTAACCTTTCTGATGTTCGGTTTCCACGCTCTGTTGGTCTTGCGGTTGGAGTGGGATACGTTGCAGCCGAATGTAACGCCTTTACCGCAGATGCAGCACTTTGCCATTATAAGTTACACCTCCATTAATGGGATTCATTTAACAAAAGTCAACATGATGTATTATATCACAGTTTTTTATAAAATGCAATAGGTGTTTTCTTTTTTTATCCGCACAAAAGTAAATTTTTTTACATTTTTTTTGAAATCCCGAGTGTTTTCACGAATCTTTCGATCCTGTCAAGGGCTTTTGCGATGTGCTCGACGGAGTAGGCGTAGGAAATCCGCGCAAATCCCTCGCCGCATTCGCCGAACGCAGTGCCCGGAACGATCGCAACGCCCATTTCGTCAAGAAGCCTCTGCGCGAACTCATCCGATGTCATGCCGAATTTTGAAATGTTCGGATAGACGTAGAACGCGCCCTCCGGGTCAAAGCAGTCGAGCCCGATCCCGCGCAGTCCCGCAACTATGTATCTCCGTCTCCGGTTGTATTCGCTTTTCATCATCTCCACGTCGCCGTCGCCGTTTCGGAGAGCGTCAACCGCTGCAAACTGCGAGGTGGTCGGAGCGCACATTATCGCGTACTGGTGAACCTTGAGCATCTGCTTGGTGATTTCCTTCGGCGCGAGAGTGTATCCGAGTCTCCATCCGGTCATGGCGTAGGTCTTGGAAAATCCGCTCGCCACAACGCACCTCTCCCGCATCCCCTCAAGTGAGGCAATCGAGGTGTGGTCGCGGCCGTATGTTAGCTCGCAGTAAATCTCGTCAGACAGAACCATAATGTCCGTGCCCCTCAGCACCCCGGCGATTTCTTCGAGGTCTTCGCGCGTCATGATTGCACCAGTAGGATTGTTCGGGTAGGGAAGCACAAGCAGCTTTGTCTTCGGAGTAATCGCACCTTTAAGCTCCTCCGCAGTCAGCTTGAATTTGTTCTCCTCCTTCGTATTTACGTAAACCGGAACTCCGCCCGCAAGTGAAGCAATCGGCCCGTAGCATACGAACGCCGGCTGTGGTATGATGACCTCGTCGCCCGGGTTGAGCAGCGCGCGCATCGCTAAATCAATGGCCTCGCTTCCGCCGACCGTCACGATAATCTCGCCCTTTGCATCGTACGAAAGGGAGAAGCGGCGCATCATGTAGTTTGAAATTTCTTCGCGCAGCTCCATTGTTCCGGCGTTCGAGGTGTAATAGGTCTTGCCGTTTTCAAGTGACTCGATTGCGGCGACGCGTATGTGCCACGGAGTGATGAAGTCGGGCTGTCCGACGGTGAGGGAGATCACGTCGCGCCGACCCTCAAGCAGGTCGAAAAATTTTCGTATTCCGGAGGGCTGTATTTCCTGAACGGTGTTTGAGAGTATTTTTGTGTAATCCAGCATCAGAAATCATTACCTCTCTCGTCGACGGGAACAGAGCCGTAGATTATGTTGTTGTCCTTGTATTTTCTGAGAACAAAGTGGGTCGAGGTTGAGATAACATCCTCGATTGTCGCGAGCTTTTCCGCAACGAAGAACGCCACCTCGCGCATGGTCTTTCCCTTGATGAACACCGCAAGGTCAAAGCTGCCCGACATGAGGTACAGCGACTCCACCTCGGGATAGTTGTAAATTTTCTGCGCCACATGGTCGTATCCGCGGTCTCTCTGAGGGGTGATTTTTAACTCAATCATCGCGGAGACGTACTCTCTGTCGGTCTTGTCCCAGTCGATTTCGGTTCTGTAGCCGAGAATCACGCCGTCGCGCTCGTAGTCCTCAATCATTTTTCTGATGTCGCCGACTTCCTTCTGAAGCATCAGCGCGATTGTCTCAGGCGAAAGGCGTGCGTCGTTTTCGAGTATTTTTAAAAGTTCGTTCATTTCAGCACCTGTTATTATTTTTTGATTTTTGTCATAATTTTGTCGAGCGAGAGGCCGTATTTGTCCGCGATATCCCGGGCATAGCTCTTTCCGTCCGGCTTTTCACGCAGAATTTTGAAGCTGCGCGAGCCCTTTTCGATAGCCGCGACGAGGTTGTCTATCTTTACTCCACCTTTTGGCAGGCAGGCGGCGTTGATCGAATCCACAGAGGCTGCGAGGTCGTGCAGGTGGGTCGAGAATATTCCGCGGCACTTCACCATTGAGAAGCCCTGAAGCACCTCAGAGGCGATGTACGCGGCCTCAAACGAGCCGGTAGATGAGAGGGATTCGTCGCAGAGCACAAGGCTGTCCTCAGTTACCTCGCCGAAAATCGCGCTCAGACGGGAGCATTCCTCGCCGAGACGTCCCTTGTCGATTGTGTCCTCGCTGCCGGTGGGGAAGTGCGTGAAGATTTCGTCGCATGGGCTGATGGTGCAGGAATCCGCGCAGACCGGAAGCCCGAGCTGTGCCATGACGAACGCGATTCCGACTGCGCAGGTGATTACGGATTTGCCGCCGCGGTTCGGTCCGGTGAGCACAAAAATCGTGCCTTCCTTGTCAAACACAAAATCGTTCGGCACAACCGGCGCATCGAGCTTCATCGCGACTATCGGGTTGCACAGCCCCTTTGCGTCGAAGGCTTT
>JBJFHS010000086.1:0-4485 GCA_051893885.1 Eubacteriales bacterium | reverse complement strand
ATTTAACGTGAAATGCGAGGGTAGCGGAATCACTTCGGACTGGTCAGCTGGCCTCACGGGTGAATATAGCGATCCTCGACCTCAGAAGTAGTGGAGCGAGCTCGCAGGGACCGCTAACCCTGCTCGAGACAGCCGTATGGAATACCTTGATTCCGTAACTTGCAATAAAGAAATACTGACTCACGTGCATTTTGAAGAACAACTAAATTGTCAGTTCGCAGCTGACTGAATTGTTTGTTCGCTTCAAGACGACGTGAGTCAGTATTATTTTATTATTAAGTTACTATATTACGGTGTTCCATACGGCTGTCTCGAGCAGGGTCTCGGCGGTCCCTGCGAGCTCACTCCACCCTTTCTGAGGTCGAGGATGTCGAAATCCACCCGCGAGGCCAGCTGACCAGTCCGAAGTGATACCGCTACCCTTGCATTTCACAAGACATGAACCACCCTTTTTGAAGTTCTTGCCAAGCTTCTTACAAGAAGCGTCCCGTTCTCCCCCGTCTCCCCTCACATAAGAAAACCCGCCGAAACGCAGATTTTTCTGTATATCCGGCGGGAGTTGTTTGATTTTATTTGGGATCAGTCTTCGTATTCGAGGTTGGAGATGAGGTAGAGTACGGCGGAGAGGTCGTACTTGTTGAGGCTGCGGTTCTTCTTGTAGGTGGAGGATGTTACCATTCCGATGGCGATGGCGGTTTCCTTAGCGGTGTCGTCGGGGTCAACGTCAACGAAGGAAATGTCGTTCTTGTCTTCGAGGAGCTCGAGGTAAACCTTGACCATGTCGCAGGCTCTCTGAACGTCGCATACTACGCTGATGTCTTCGTTCTTGCCGATGAGACCGTATTTTACAGCCCATTCGGTGCGGTCGGTGTTGTTGGAGAGGACACCCTTTACATCAGCCATTTCAGCCAGAGCGCACGCAAAGGTCTTGATGGATACGGCGCGTGAACCGTTGAAGTTGAACTGCGGCTTGAGAGTATTTGTCTTTGTGCCGGTGAGGATTCCTGCCTCGGTCACGTACTCGACAGCGCTGTAGTATTTGCTGGTGGAGTCGACGTCGTTGTATGGGCAGTTCCACTTGAATGTCACTTCAATCTTTGTGTCGGAGGTGAGGTTGCTTACGGTGTAGGTCGAAACCTTGCCGACGGACTTGCCGTTCACCTTGACGCTCTCGATGGAGTAGTTGGAGGA
Source organism: Eubacteriales bacterium (assembly GCA_051893885.1). GTDB lineage: Bacteria > Bacillota > Clostridia > Oscillospirales > CAG-272 > UMGS1696. Next base: position 3,294 of record JBJFHS010000086.1, on the reverse strand, counting down.
AGCGGGAGTGAAGCGGTAGGTGATGGTGTCGGTGTACTTTGCGGTGATTTTAGCGGGGTCTACGGACTTGGAGTTGAGCGCAGCCGTGATTTTGCCGCCGTTTGTTGATGCTGCGGTCACTGTGTAGTTCTTGAGCTCGCTGATTCTTGTGAAGTAAGCGCGGATTACGGTGTTGCCCTTGATTTCAACCTTGATCTGGTTGTCGGTGAACTTGACGCTTTCGCCGTTTACATATACGTCTGTGAGGACATAACCCTTGTCAGGCTCGAAAACGACGGTCTTTGTCTCGCCCCATGAAGCCTTTTCGCCGCCCTTGACGGTGTAGTCTCCGCCGCGGGTCGTGATTACTCTGATGGTGTAGAGGTAATAATCGTAGTCGTAATCAGAAACCAGCTTGTCGGTGACGTGTCCCTTGGAGCACTCAAATCTTGCGTAGAGAGAGCCGTTCTTGTAGAAGAAATACTGGAACTCGGCGTCCTTTCTGCAGCTTACATTGGAGCAGGTGATGTCGTCAAGGTCATAGTCGGGGAGGACGGACGTTGTCTTTGTGAACACCTTTCCGCAGTAAACGCAGAGGTATTTGTCCTCCATCTTGCCGGTTTCGGAGTTGAAGCAGCGGTCGATGTGGCGGACTCCGGAGTATTTTCCGCAGTAGGTGCAGGCAACTTCGCAGTCGTCATCGTCGTCGTCCTTGTCGGGAGCGGAAATTGTGCCGGTCTTGCCGCATTTCGATTCAAGGCAGGCCCATCTGATATCTCCGTCATACACAAAGAAGAAAGCGAAGCCCTTGCATTCTGGGCAGGTGCCGTACCACGATGTGTAGATGCCGTTGCTTCCGCTGATTCCGGGGTAGAATGTGTTGCCTGAGCCGGAGCAGTAGAAGTTTTTATAATAGTTGAACAGGTCGGTCAGGGATACGGGGTCGTCGGAGCTTGTTGTCGTGCTTGTCGAGCCGTTTGACGTGATGATTTTAGCTGCGCCCGCCGACACGGTGAGAGACGCGAGCATGAGAACGGCTAAAACGAGTGATAAAACCTTTTTCATAATCAAATTCCTTTCATTGAAAGTTAGTTTTTTCCAATTACAGTATAGCATAACGCTCCGCCGCAATTGTTAATGCTTTATGAATTTTACATATTTTGTTCGGGCAATCGTCACATACCTGAATTCCGCGTGACAGATTCTTCATCCCCTTGTGATTCATTAGACGTATAAAAAAGGAAAATGTTCCCTACTTTCCAAATAATTTTTTCGTTTAGTAAATAAAGTGAGTTCAATGGTGGGGAACAGGGGAGACGGGGACGCTTCTTGTAATGAAGCATAATGACTTCGTCATTGGCAAGAACTTCAAAAGTTGTTATCATTTTTCGTTCTGTGCGTATGATATAGGTATCACTTCGGACGGGTCAGCTGGCCTCGCGGCTTGATTTAGACATCCTCGACCTGAGAAAGGGTGGAGCGAGCTCGCAGGGACCGCCGAGACCCTGCTCGAGATAGCCGTATGGAACACCTTGATTTGCCAACCTAGATTTTTTATTGTCCTGACTCGCGTGCATGATGTAGAACAACTAAATTTATAGTTCCGCAGCTGACTAAATTGTTTGTTCGCTTCAAAACGACGTGAGTCAGTATTTTTATAAATATAAGTTACTGTATCACGGTGTTCCATCCGGCTGTCTCGAGCAGGGTTAGCGGTCCCTGCGAGCTCGCTCCACTACTTCTGAGGTCGAGGATCGCTAAATCACCCCGCGAGGCAGGAGAACCCGTCCGAAGTGATACCGCCACCACACGCACTTAACGAGAAATGATAACTACTTTTGAAGTTCTTGCCAAGCTTCTTACAAGAAGCGTCCCGTCCCCCCGTCTCCCCCCGTTCCCCCATTCAAAAAAATAAAACTAAAAAATAAAATCTCTTGAAATTTGGTATGGGGGATGCTATAATGAAAGAAATCGTGAAGAGTCACGAAAAATGTTCGATTTTTAAGGAGAATAATCATGGCTAAGAAACTTAGAATAGGTATTATCGGAACCGGAGGAATTGCTCACGCTCATGCTAACGCATACAAGCAGTTTGATGACGTAGAAGTTGTTGCCGGCGCGGACATAATCCCGGGCAAAGCTCGCAAATTCCTTGACGAGTTCGGCTGGACAGAGGCAACCGCTTACGAAACACACGAGGAGCTCTGCGCGAGAGACGACATCGACGCCGTTTCCGTCTGCACCTACAACTCACAGCACGCCGCACCCACGATCTGCGCGCTCACTTCCGGCAAGGACGTAATGCTCGAGAAGCCCATGTGCGTAACCCTCGACGAAGCTAAGGCTATCCGCGCGGTTGAACAGGCTACGGGCCACTTTGTAACCGTCGGCTTCCAGCCCCGCTACGGCGCAAATGTCAAGAAGGTACGCGAGGTCATCTCCTCCGGCGCGCTCGGCAAGGTTTACTACGTAGTAGTCGGCGGCGGTCGTGTAAAGGGCATCCCCGGACGCACATTCATCGAAAAGGACAAGGCTGCTGTCGGTGCTGTCGGCGATATCGGATGCTACGGACTCGACTTCGCGCTCAACTCAATCGGTTATCCGAAGCCGCTGACCGTTTCCGCAAAGCAGTTCGCTCATTTCGGCAAGAACCCCGCAAAGTACGCTGAGGCTCACCGCTTCACCGTTGACGACGACTTTGCCGTTGCGATGATCCGCTGCGAAGGCGACATCGTTATCGACTACCGCGCTTCATGGGCTATGAACATGGACACAACCGGCGACTCCCTCTTCTTCGGTACAGAGGCAGGACTTAAGGTCAAAGCCCCCGTCGGATGCTGCTGGGACGGTGCTGCCGGCGACCTCATCCTCTACAAGGACGACGCGGAAGGCAAGCAGGTCGCTACCGAAATCCCGGTCGAAGGCAACAACGTGAAAATGGGTATGTTTGAATCCAAAATCCGCGCCTTCGTCGATGCTGTCCAGAACGGCACAGGCGCGCCCATCCCGACCTCCCAGATCATCTACAACCAGGCAATCATCGACGGTATCATCCGCTCCAACGCCTGCGGTCACGAGGTTGAAATAGAGCTTTAATTCGGCTTGAGCGAGGGGAACGAGGGGAGAACGAGGAGAACGGGACGCTTCTTGTAAGAAGCTTGGCAAGAACTTCAATCGTGGTGGTTCATGTCTTGTGAAATGCAAGGGTGGCGGAATCACTTCGGACGGGTTCTCCTGCCTCGCGGCTTGATATAGCGATCCTCGACCTCAGAAAGGGTGGAGCGAGCTCGCAGGGACCGCCAACCCTGCTCGAGA